>CAYMZL010000043.1:0-10094 GCA_964394825.1 uncultured Dehalococcoidia bacterium
CAGCGACCATGTTTGATGCGTTGTATCGTATCGTCCCTGGACCGCGTTCTACTTGATCTATCCAATTGCTCCGGGATGCTAGGAATGTAGATAGCGGCACATCTTGCTCAGGCGTAAGCAAATCTCCACCACACACGAAACTTTCAAAGAAATGAAGATTTCCCCAATGCAACATCGGAGGTCGTCCAGGTCGGGTTTCCAAAGTAACGGCGTCGCCTTTGCTCAACAACCAATTCCGAATTTCCTCGGTTTTCAATGCGGCATTATGCCCCAACGCAACGAGAAAAGGGGTTATCAACCAATCATCAATTTCTTCCTGAGCCAGTGCAATAGTCACGCTGACTAAAGATTCAGTCGTGCCGTATCTCACAGAAGGGCCGTCAATCTGACCTTGATTTGACAGCAGACTCAGTGCATCACCAATTGAACTCTTTCCTGACCCGTTCTCGCCAACCAGCGTGGTTAACTCCAAATTGATCGGAAAATCCAGAACTGAAAATGATTTGAAGTTTTTTAGGTGTAACGATAAAAGTTTCATGAGCCCCGCCAACACTAAAACCAATACCAAGAACTGGAATAATAGTATGACCAATTGGTTACAAAAAGGCTTCCATTGGCAATTTGGAGGCCTATTGCTTAGCCAAATTGCGGTGATCCTGACCTGTAAACAACCGCGGTTCCAAGAAGGCGCAGCCGAATGTCACCACATTCTCGGTCCAGGATAGGAACGACGACTATATGCACAGCTAAAGGTGCTCATATCAGCCACGTGATCAGCTACGGCTGTCTGACGGCTGTCCGTCCGGTCCGGTAGTGCAGATGCTACCTAATTTGCTACCAAAGGGCGCACCCCGTGCCAACACATTACAACACAGCGAGGCATAACGGAACCGAAATCCTCGGATGATATGCTCTAATCCGACGCCTGACAACATAGGACAACCGGCAATGGAAAAGGCTTCGGACCCAGGGGTTGCAGGTTCGAGTCCTGCCAGGCGCGCCACTTTTGGTCACGAAACGAGGTCCTCAGTTCATTCAGGGGGCCTGTTCTTTGTCTCTATTAACCATTTTGCTGACCCAGCACTTGATTAGCTGCTACCAATGGACTCTACGTTGGTAGGGGTGGGTTCGGATTGTCGGCACCGGCCCAATAGCACTACGCCAAACGGCGACGCAGGCGCCGAAACGGCATTGCCTGTGACCCAAGGGCTTGGGACTTAAGAAAACGACGCAGGGTCCGATGGAAAGGGCACCACTCCCTTGCCGTCGATCAGGTGCCTGGGCATGAAGTACTCGCGGGTGTCGGGACCGCCAAACCCTTCGATGAACGACTGGACCACGCCGTCGGATTCCAAGGCGGCGCGGACTATCTGCTTGTTGAAGTTGGCGATGTTCTCGGAGCCGATGAATTCGTCCACCGGCATCCAGAGGCATTCTTGAATCTCATCGGCCTGCATCTTGATCGCTTTGCTGAGCGGGCGCAGTTTGCCCACGAAGTAGATATCCGACTTTCCGTACCGGTAGCCGTGCCATTGGCGGAAACAGGCGATGGATTCGAACACGGCTTTAACGCCCGTCTCCTCCAGGACCTCTCGCTCGACCGCCTGACCCAGGTGTTCCCCGGCTTGCAGCGCACCGCCGGGCAGCTTCAAGGTCGGTGGACGGCCGCCGACTCCGTATTTCTCCCTGACCACCAACAAGTCTTTCTCCGGGGTCAATACCACGCCACCGATACCGATGTAGTGGGTGGCGAACGGCGGTATGTGGGCCCCTTCCACCAAGCGGCAGGTCAGCAGGATATAGTCGTCGCCCGTATGGTGGAAATCGAATCCTTGGTCAATGGCCCTGGGTATCAGCGCCGATTGGACCTTGGGAATCTCCAGCCAGACGGCCAAAAATCCATCGGCGGACCATTGTTTCATGGAACCGGCCAGCCTGGCGTCGAATTCATCGGGGTCGGCAGGCAATTCCATCGGAGCAACGACTATGCCATTGAAAGGATTGGGCTTGAATTCCAGTATCTCAGCCATCTGCGCCTCTAATCACTTATTGGCGGCCTTTTACCGCGGCCACGCCCGTTTCTCCATGCCTATTATCCGGGCGGCTGGGAGCATAGCATACCCCAACAACACCCCCGGAAAACACCCGGTAGGCCGCCTTGGAGACTGACAACCGGCCCTGGCGTTGTGGCATCTTGATGACGATTATGTAAGGGCTCTTAAAGATGTCCCTGTGCTAAAATTTCGCCATGCCCCTTTCTCAGTTCCACCCCCTGGTCCAAGAGTGGTTCAATAGCAGGTTCGCCGAGCCCACCGACGCCCAGTTAGAGGGGTGGCCCGCCATCGCGCAAGGACGCCACACTTTGATCGCCGCTCCGACGGGCTCGGGCAAGACCCTGGCGGCGTTCCTCACCTGCATCGACCACCTGGTCCGCCAAGGCCTCTCCGGTGAGATACCCGACTCCACTCAGGTGGTCTACGTATCGCCGCTGAAGGCCCTCTCCAATGACATCCAGAAGAACCTGACCACGCCGTTGGTGGAGATCGCCGCTCTGGCCGAGGCCGCCGGCACCCCTCTGCCGGAGATACGGGCCGCCGTCCGCACCGGGGACACCCCGGCCTCGGAACGGGCCAGGATGGCCAAGAGACCGCCCCACATCCTGATAACCACCCCCGAATCCCTGTACATACTGTTGACCTCCCGGAGCGGCCGCCAGGGGCTGACCGGGGTCCACACCCTCATCCTGGATGAGATTCACGCGGTCGCTGGCAACAAACGCGGCTCCCATCTTTCGCTGTCCGTCGAACGGCTCTGTGCTCTGGCGGAGAACCCAATAGTGCGCATCGGGTTGTCCGCGACCCAACGCCCCATAGAAGAAGTCGGACGGCTGTTGGTGGGAAACGATTCCATCGCAACCGACGGCAAGCCCGACTGCCTGATCGTGGACACCGGCCACGCCCGGACCATCGACCTGGCCATCCAGTTGCCCCAGCGGGAGTTGGGGCCCATCGCCTCCCACGAGATGTGGGCCGAGGCCCTGGACTCCGTGACCAGCCTGGTCCACGCCCACGGCACGACCCTGGTCTTCGTCAACACGCGGAGGTTGGTGGAACGGGTCTCCCACCAGCTATCGGAGCGTCTGGGAGACGAGGCGGTGGTGGCCCATCACGGCAGCCTGTCCCGGACCACCCGTCTGGCCGCCGAAGAGAAACTCAGGGCCGGACAGGTCAAGGTGTGCGTGGCCACCGCGTCCCTGGAATTGGGCATCGACATCGGTGTTGTCGACCTGGTCTGCCAGATCGGCTCGCCCCGGTCCATCGGAGTGTTGCTGCAGCGCGTGGGACGCTCTGGGCACCAGGTCGGTGGCACTCCCAAGGGGCGCTTGTATCCGCTCACCAGGGATGAGTTGGCCGAGTGCGTCGCCCTGGCCCGGGCGGTTAAGCGCGGAAACCTGGACACTCTCAAGATTCCCCCGTGGCCGTTGGACGTTATGGCCCAGCAGATGGTGGCGTCCTGCGCCCAGGAGGAATGGCCCGAGGAGCAGTTGTTCGATCTCTGCCGGAAGGCCTATCCCTACCGCGAACTGCCCAGGGAGAAATTCGACCAGGTTGTGGACGTTTTGTCCAACGGGTTCACCCTCAGCCAAGGCCGGCGTGGGGCCTACCTGCACCGGGACGGCATCAACCTGAAGGTTAAGGGGAGAAGGGGCGCGCCCATCGCGGCCATGACCAGCGGCGGCGCGATCCCGGACAATGCCGACTACGACGTCATACTCGACCCGGAGGAAACCTTCGTCGGCACGGTCAACGAAGATTTTGCCATCGAGAGCCTGGCCGGGGACGTGTTCCTGCTGGGAAACACTCCGTGGAAGATCCGCCGGGTGGAGAGCGGCAAGGTCCGGGTGGAAGACGCCCAGGGCCAACCGCCGACCATCCCGTTCTGGCTGGGTGAAGCGCCCGGCCGTACCTGGGAACTGTCCCAGGAGGTCTCCGAGCTTCGAGAAGGCATCGACCAGCGCCTGGACGATCACGTCAAAGCCCAAGATTGGGTGATTGCCGAGTCGGGTGTGGACCAGGAGTCCAGCCGGCAATTGGTCGCCTACTTGGAGGAAGGCAAGCGGGTCCTGGGAGTGGTCCCCTCCAAGAACAAGATAGTCGCCGAACGCTTCTTCGACGAAAGCGGCGGCATGCAACTGGTGATTCACGCTCCCTTTGGGGCCAGGGTCAACCGGGCCTGGGGCATGGCGCTGCGCAAGAGGATCTGCCGCACCTTTGATTTCGAATTGCAGGCCTCGGCCACCGACGACGGCTTGAACTTCTCCCTGGGGCCGGGCTTGTCCATGCCCGTGGATGAGATCTTCACCTACCTGAACGAACGGACCATCCAGGATGTGCTTGAGCAGGCCATCCTGCAGGCGCCGCTGTTTGGCACCCGCTGGCGTTGGAACGCAACCAGGGCCCTGGCGGTCCTGCGGCACACCGGAGGGCGCAAGGTCCCGGCGCCCCTGATCCGGATGCGGTCCGATGACCTATTGGCGGCCGTGTTCCCAGCCCAGGTGGCCTGCCAGGACAACGCCACGCCCGGCGACATCCCGGTCCCCGATCATCCCTTGGTATTCGAGACCATGCGCGATTGCCTAACCGAGGCGATGGATGTCGAAGGCTGCAAGAAGTTGCTGAGCGGCATCAGTGAAGGGAGTATCGAGATCTTCGGCCGGGACACGGTACAGCCCTCGGCGTTTTCCCACCAGATACTGAACGCCATGCCCTACGCCTTCTTGGACGACGCACCCCTGGAGGAGCGCCGGGCCAGGGCGGTTTCCCTGAGGCGGGCGCTGCCCGAAGACTCCCGGGACCTGAGCGCCCTGGACCCCGCCGCCATCGAGCGGGAATCGGCCAACGCCTGGCCCAGGATGCGGGACGCCGACGAATTGCACGACGCTCTATTGGTGCTGGGAGTGCTGCCTGAATCCACCGCCTTGACCATGGTGGTCGAAGCCTCGGTGGCGGATGATGGATCCGGCGCCATACAGGAATGGTTCGAATCCCTGGTGGCCGCCGGCCGGGCCTACCGCCTGGTGTCGGATGGCTCGGATGGCGTCGCCTACTGGGTTGCCGCCGAACGTCTTTCGCTCCTGCGGCCGATATACCCTGACGCAATCATCGATCCCGTTCCACCCGTCCAGCTTGTGGATGGAAATGGTATCGGGAAAGACAATCGAGAAGCCAACATCTACTCGGTGTTGCTTGGTTGGGTGGAGTGCTCCGGCCCGTTGACCGTCGCGGAAGTGGTCCAGTCGCTGGGCATACCCCAGGATGACATTGAGTACGCGTTCGGACGCCTGGAGAACGAAGGAGTCGTGCTCCGCGGCAGTTTCAGGACCGGGGTGGAAGGAGAGGAGTTCTGCGACCGCCGCATCCTGGCCCGGATCCACCGGTCGACCATCGACACCCTGCGGCGGGAGGTCGAACCGGTCCCGCCGGCCGTCTTCATGCGCTTCTTACTCCGGTGGCAGCACGTGGACCCGGCGGCGCGGCTGCATGGCGAGGGGGGCTTGCTGGCTGCGGTAGAGCAGCTACAAGGATTCGAGTCTGCAGCCGGGGCCATCGAAGACGAGGTTCTTCTCTCCCGGGTGTCGGACTACAGTCCGGTGATGCTGGACCGTCTCTGTCTGGGCGGAGAGGTGGCCTGGGGCCGCGTCTCGTTGAGACAGAACGAGCAGCAAAACGGGGCCGCACCGCCCAAGGGACGGCCGTCCTTCTCCAGGGCCACACCGATAACCATGGTCCTGCGTGATTCCTTTGACTGGGTCCTTGGGCCCACCGGCCAAGATGCGGATGGATTGACCGGCGCCGCGAAAGAAGTGGTCGAGGTGCTGGACCGGCGGGGAGCGTCCTTCCTTTCTGACATCGTCTCGGCCACCCAGCGGCTGCCCTCGGACGTGGAAGAAGCCCTCTGGTCCTTGGCCGCCTCTGGGCGGGTGACCGTTGACGGAGTCGAGGCCCTGCGGCGGCGGCTGGGCGGAACGGCCCGGCGGCCCCGCCGCAACGGACGCGATGGCCGCAACGGACGCACAGGCCAGAACAGCAGACGGGGTTACAGCCGTTGGTCGCTCTTGGAACCCATCGACCCCGTGAACGACCGCAGCGAGCCCATCGCCCGTCAACTCCTGGACCGTTACGGCGTGTTGTTCCCGGAGCTGTTGGCCCGTGACGCCCTGTCCTACCGGTGGCGCGACTTGGTGCGGGTCCTGCGCCGTCTGGAGGCCCGGGGCGAGATCAGAGGAGGGCGGTTCGTGTCCGGCTTCATCGGGGAGCAGTTCGCCCTGCCTGAAGCGGTCGAACTACTCCGCAAGACCAAAAACACCGAGCCCGACGGCAGCTTTATCGCCATATCAGCCTGCGACCCCCTGAACCTTGCCGGAATCATCTCGCCCGGACCCAGGGTGGCCGCCGTGGTGCGAAACCGCCTGGTGCTCCGGGACGGCCTTCCCATCGCCTCCATGGAGAACGGTTCTTTGGTCCACCTGGCCAACGTCAGCCCCGATGTCATGGACCAGGCCAAGGCCGTATTGAGTGTGCCAATCTCTCATGCCGGATACCCGATGGACCGCCCGGACCTGGTGACGGTTTAACGGGCCCCCGGCTTTTTTTACCAGTCCTCCGCGTCAGGGTGTCCAATTGAAAAACCAAGGGTGCTATGCTAACGTTGCCAAGCACTTTCCATGCCTCCCCGCCCTCGATGGAGATAACAACTTTGAAGGCGGCGCGAGAGGCGACACCACAAAGGCGGCCCCATTGTCCAAGTTCCTTTTTTCGCCCAATCCCAACCAGGCCCACCTGATCAACTGGCAGTCTTGGGGCCCCGCAGCTTTCGCCAAAGCCCAGGAAGAAGACAAACCCGTTCTGCTGTCCATCTCCGCAGTGTGGTGCTACTGGTGCCACGTGATGGACGAGACCAGTTATTCCGACCCTGATGTCCAAGACCTGCTCAACGAGAACTTCATACCGGTGCGGGTGGACAACGACCACCGGCCGGACATCAACTCCAGGTACAACGTGGGCGGCTGGCCCACCACGGCCTTCCTGACCGGACACGGCGGTCTCATCGGCGGAGCGACCTATCTGCCCCCTGACCAATTGATCGCCATGATCTCCGAGTTCATCGACGCCTATAAGAACGACCGGCCCACCCTCTACACTCAGGCCAGAGACCTGCTGAACCGGCGCAAGGAGCATGCCGGCCGGGCCGCCGCAGGAGCTGAACTGGAGGAGTCGGTGGTGGACCGGGTCTCCCGCATCGTCGCCGGTTCCTACGATGCCGCCAACGGCGGGTTTGGCAACGAGCCCAAGTTTCCCAACGCTTCCATAGTGCGCTTCGTGAACCACCTGTACCGCACCAGCGGAGAAGACTTCTACGCCGCCATGCTGACAAAGACCCTGGACCGCATGTCCGAGGGCCAGGTGTTTGACAGCCTCGACGGCGGATTCTTTAGGAACTGCGCCCGGGCTGACTGGACCGAGCCCCAGCACGAAAAGATGTTGGAGGACAATCTGGGCCTGGCCCGGGAGTTTCTGGACGCCGGTATTCTGTTGGAACGCCCCCGGTACCGGAAAACGGCGAAGCAGACCATCGATTACCTGTTGGAACAACTGTACGACCCGGCCACACCCGGATTCCGGGGCAGTCAGGGTGCCCACTCTGATTACTTCTCACTGGACCCGGACCGGCGGACCGGTGAGCACCGGCCTGCGCCTGACCCGTCCTGTTATGCCAATGGCAACGCGTTGGCGGTCACCGTGCTTCTGGAAGCGGCTTGGAAGCTGGGCGAACCCTCGTTGCAGACCACCGCCATCCAGGTGCTGGACAAGCTGGACTCCATGGCCCAGAGCGGCTCATTCAATCACGTATATTCGGAGCATGGACCGTCCGGCGCGCCGGCGTTCTTCACCGACTGGGCCTGGCTCTTGACCGCCCTGGTCCAGGCCCACGGCAACACCGCCGCCGAGTCGTACCTCGAACGGGCCATTGCCGTAGCCCGCATCATGGTGGACCGCTTCTTCGACCAAGAAGGCGGCGGATTCTTCGACACCGAAGAGGACCCGGAAGCCATCGGGCATCTGCAGGTCAGGGAAAAGACCCTGGCCGACAACACGGCCGCCGCTCAGGCGTTGATCCGCCTGTACCAGACCACCAGGAACGAAGACTACCGGCAGATCGCGGAGGCGACGCTAAACGCCTTCGTCGAGACCTTCAGAGAGCAGGGAGAATTTGCCGCCGATTTCGGTCTCGCCGTGCATCTGTTGCAGAACACCATGGTGGAAGTGACCATCGAGGGCCGTCCCGAAGACCCCGGCTGTCAGGAACTCCTGGCCGCCGCCGCCCGCCTTCCCCAGCCCAACCTGGACATCAAGACGGTCATGGCCGCCGATGGAGACACCATCGCCAGGGCCCACGTGTGCCTGGATACCGTGTGCCTGCCGCCGGTGGACTCGCCCCAGGAACTGGCCGAGGCGGTGGCGGGACTGACCAAACAACAAGAAAGCCCCATCCAAGACATATTTCAGGTCTTCCCCGGTAATTAGAAGCGAATAATCAGAGGCCAAAACCCAAGGCGGTAGACCAGGCGGGTCCATTGCTTGTCCGGCGGCCGATGGGCGTATCATCACATCAACAGATTGCGGAGGAATTGCGTGCTGCGTAGCGCGGATTGCGGCGCCCTGAGGCGAGAAAACGCCGGCGGCCAAGTTACCCTGGCAGGTTGGATCGGCCGGAGGCGCGACCACGGCGGAATCATCTTTCTCGACCTGCGCGACCGGTCGGGCCTGGTCCAGGTGGTATTTAATCCGGAGACCGCCGCCGATGCCACCCGCATCGCCGAAGAGGTCAGGCCGGAATGGGTCGTGCAGGTCAAAGGCACGGTCAGGCCCCGCCCTCAAGGCAGCGAGAACCCGGCCATAGCCACCGGCGATGTGGAGGTGATGGCGTCGGAGCTAACGGTCCTGAACCGTTCACTGACCCCACCCTTCTATATCGAAGAAGACGCGGAAGCCGACGAGAGCCTGCGCCTGCGGTACCGCTACCTAGACCTGCGGCGTCCGCCCATGCTGCGCAACCTGATACTGCGGCACAAAGTGGTCAAATACATCCGGGACTTTCTGGACCAACGTGATTTTCTTGAGATTGAGACGCCCATCCTGATCAAGAGCACCCCGGAAGGCGCCAGAGATTTCCTGGTGCCCAGCAGGATGCAGCCCGGCAGTTTCTACGCCCTGCCTCAATCACCGCAGCAGATGAAGCAGCTACTCATGGTCGCCGGCGTCGAGCGGTATTTCCAGATCGCCCGTTGCTTCCGTGACGAGGACCTGCGCGCCGACCGGCAATTGGAGTTCACCCAGTTGGACCTTGAGATGAGCTTCGTCGAAGAAGACGACATACTGGACCTGACCGAAGAGCTGTACACCGGGATGATCGAATCGGTTTCGCCGGAAAAGAAGCTCCGGAAACCGTTCCCCAGGATCAGCTATGACGAGGCGATGGACCGCTACGCGACCGACAAACCGGACCTGCGCTTTGGCCTGGAGATGACCGACGTGTCCGACCTGGCCGGCGAGACCGAATTCAGGGTGTTTCTCTCCACTGTCAAGGGAGGCGGACGCGTCAAGGGCTTCGTCATACCCGGCCGGGCCCAGTTCACCACCTCCCAGGTCCGGGAACTGGAGGACACTGCCAAGGAAGCAGGGGCTGGCGGACTGAGCTATATCCGATACCGAGGCAACGGCCCCGTAGGGCAGCAGACCGAAGAGGAGATACTCCAGTCCGCCGGGCTCCGCATGCCCGCCGAGTGGCACCAGCGCCTGGCGGACAGGATGGGCGCAGGCCCCGGGGATTTGATCTTATTGATGGCGGGACGTCAGCCCCGGTTGAACGCCTGGCTAGCCGCCATGCGAACCCATGTGGGAGACCTGCTGGAATTGACGGACTCTAACGAGCTGGCTTTTGCCTTTGTCACCCGGTTCCCGTTGTTCGAGTGGAACGAGGAAGCCGAGCGTTGGGACTCCTCCCACCACCCCTTCACCTCCCCGGTCGACGGG
>CAYMZL010000044.1:0-10035 GCA_964394825.1 uncultured Dehalococcoidia bacterium
TATCCGAGGAGGAAGAGCGGGAGGCCCTCTTGGACGGCGACCGGGACCTGGTGCTGATAATCGGGTCAGGGTTCGGAGAGGCCCAATCGCCGGTCCAGCGCCGGGTCACGGTGGTCTACAACCAAGGCAGGCCCCAAGAGGCGGCCGCCGGGCAGACCATCATCCAACACGTGCTGGACGAGATTACCTTTGCCGAAGGGGGATTCTCAGACCGCTACCGCATCGACGCCCAGCCGGTGGACAGCCGCAATCTAAGATTCATCGATTATTTGATGCCCGGCGTGGTGGCCTTGTCCATCATGCAGATGGGTCTCTTCACCGTGGCCTTCTCGTTTATGCAATTGAAGAGCCGGGGCGTGTTGAGACGGTTGCAAGCCACACCGGTGCAGCCGGCCAGTTTCCTATTCGCCCAGGTGTTCACGCGGCTCACCGTTTCCGTCCTGCAGACCCTGGTGCTGGTGGGCCTGGCGGTGTTGGCCTTCGACGTGCAATTGGAGGGCAACCTGGGCGTCATGTTATTGCTGGCCGTTCTGGGTGCCGGGGTGTTCGTCAGCTTGGGGTTTGCCATCTCGGGATGGGCCGGAAGCGAGGACGTGGCCGCCCCCCTGGCCAACGCCGTCGCCCTGCCCATGATGTTCCTCTCCGGCGTGTTCTTTCCCAGAGACGCCATGCCCGAACCCTTGCGGGCCGTCGCGGACTTTCTACCCCTGAGCTACCTGGCCGACGCGCTCCGAAACGTGGCCGTTGATGGTGCGACCCTGTGGTCCCAATGGGACAATGTACTCGGACTGGCCGCCTGGCTGGCGGTGAGTTTCCTGGTGGCGGTCCGCTCGTTCCGCTGGGAGTAGCTGCTGAAGAAGTCGGTTCAAAATGTGGTTCGACAAGTCCGATTCCATCGAGACTCTCGACTCCGGTCGGAGCTCACCATGAGCGGGCGAACACCTGATTTTCGCTCGTCTTGAGCTTGTCGAAGGACCGTTCGCCTTGTATTTATGGATTTTGAACCAGCGCCCTAATCTCAAGTGTGGCCACATGCAACTACGTTCACAGGTCAGGTCGTCATAAGAGTCCCAATCTACGAAGGTCTTCCGCAGACCACCTCACCTGTAGTTCCACGATGCTTTTTAGGGTCCCGGGGGCAAAGGTCTCACCGGACCTGGTGAATGGCACGGTTACCCGGCGGCCGTCCGGGTGTGCATAGCGGTGATGGCTTCCGCGTTGCCGGGCAAGAAAAAACCCTTCATCTAGAAGGGCTCTAATCAATCGCCGGGCCGTAAGCGAGCGTAACCGGGAATAGTCGATGCTGCTCATAAAGTCACGGACACCGGCGTTCCTTCGGCCACCGCCACACTCTCTTGGTCTTGGATCGACTGTTTCGCTTCGATCCGCTCTTCCACAATCATGGTGAGGACTTCCTGGATGTGCTCTAAGGCCGCTTCTTGGCTTTCACCCCAAGTAGACGCGCCAAATTCCTCCAGGGGGGGATAAAACGCCCTCCACCCTTCATCATCAGGCTCCAATTCAACGCGAAAGACGTAGGTCTTCATCGCCGCTCCCGGTTGCCGTGTCTATCAACTGGGTCCAATAACAGAAAAAATAGCCAACACGAAGATTTTATCATGGACCAGTTTAGCTATCTGGCCGATGCTCTCCGCAACGTGGCCGCGCCTGTCAGCCTTGACCCTGCAACTCGGCCGAGCCTACAATCGAAAGCAGTCCGCAGCGAAAGCATGCCGCGGCAAAGGCTAGTCTCAGCAAAGGCTACCAGAACGGATATGTTTGAGAACCTAACCGACCGGTTGACCGGCATCCTGAACAAGCTGACCAGCAAGGGCCGCTTGACCGAAGGCGACGTGGACGAGGCCCTGAGCCTGGTCCGCCGCTCCCTCCTCGAAGCCGACGTCAATTTCCGGGTCGCCAGGGACTTTGTGGCCGCCGTGAAGGAACGGTCCATGGGCTCAGACGTGCTGGAGAGCCTTTCCCCCGGCCAGCAGGTGGTCAAGATAGTCCAGGAGGAATTGACGTCCCTGCTCAGCGGCGGCGACCACTCCCTGACCCTCTCCAGCCAGCCGGTGACGGCCATCATGCTGGTGGGCCTGCAGGGCTCGGGCAAGACCACCACCGCCGCCAAACTGGCCCTGCACCTGCGCCGTCAGAACCATAAGTCCCTGCTCATCGCCGCCGACCTGCGCCGTCCCGCCGCCATCCAGCAACTAGAGACCCTGGGCAAGCAACTGGATGTCCCGGTCTACTCGGAGGACCCAAAGTCGTCGTCGTCGGTCCAGGTGGCCAAGAACGGCCTGGAGAAGGCCCGCCAACTGGGGGTCAACTGGGCCATCATCGACACCGGCGGCCGCCTTCAGATCGACGAAGAGCTGATGGCGGAGTTGGGCGAGGTCAAGAAAGCGGTCAACCCCCACGAGGTGCTGCTGGTCGTGGACGCCATGACTGGTCAGGAAGCGGTCAACGCCGCCGAGGGGTTCCATAAGCAGGTCTCCCTCACCGGCCTGATCCTGTCAAAGATGGACGGCGACGCCCGGGGCGGGGCCGCGCTGTCCATAACCCGGGTCACTGGAATTCCCATCAAGTTCATGGGCGTCGGCGAGCGTCCCGACGGCTTGGAGGTCTTCCACCCGGACCGCCTGGCGTCCCGGATCCTGGCCATGGGCGACATCCTGACCCTCATCGAAAAGGCCCAGGATGCGGTGGACGAGAAGCAGGCCGCGGAGATGGAAAAGAAGTTCCGCCAGGCCAATTTCGACCTGGAAGATTTCTTGGGCCAGCTTCAAAGCGTGAAGAAGATGGGCTCCCTTTCCTCGGTGATGGAGATGATTCCGGGGATGAGCCAACTGACCAAGAAGATGCCCATCGGCGACCTGGACGACGGCCGCATCGAGCGCATCGAGGCCATCATCCGGTCCATGACAACCCAGGAACGGCAGCGTCCGGAGATCATCAATGGGAGCCGGCGCCGGAGAATCTCCCGGGGCAGCGGCACCACCCCCCAGGACGTGAACCAACTGCTGAACCAGTTCCGCCAGACCCAGAAGCTGATGAAGCAGATGGCCAAGTCCCGCAACCCCATGGACCTGATGAAGATGTTCAAATAGCGGCGGCGGCGGCGCAGCCGCGTTTTCATCTTTCAGGGCCTACGTCGGGCGTGACTAGGTAATCTCACCCTCTTACCCGCTCATCTTGGGTTTCGCAATCGCCACCGGTATGCAATTTGGCTTCGGGCATTGTTGATCTAGTGGTAGGTGATTCGCTGGCTCGGTTTTCGAAAGCGGGCCGATGCGATTTATGGTGGAGAAGGGGGAGAGTCCGGTTCTCCAAAACCAAAATTACTTACTGGTCAGAATAGCTGGGAGGAGCGGAGCGTCTGCCGGGTTGGGTTCCATGAACATGAGCGCTTCCCCGTCGATGAAGATACGGTGGAACACCTCCCTGACTATCGCTCGCCGCCGCTCGTTAGATACCCCACGGCGCAGGCATAGGGGTGGCGTATCCTCTAGCAATCGGGCCGCCCGCTGGACATGGCCGGGAAATTGTAAGAGAATCCCAGTACCAATCAAGGGGGCGATTTGGTCTCACAGATAATACCTCCTGGTGCTGTTTTCCACCCGTCGCAGATTACAGCCTACGGAGTTCGTCACCCGGGCTATGAGTGCTTTTCGGTGCCAGCCTACGTGGCCAGGCCATCGGGCGCTGGCCCCTATCCGGCCCTGATCCTCACCCACGGTGTTCACGGCTACGAAGAGCACATGAAAGAGGTGGCCCGCCGGTTTGCCGCCCTTGGCTACTCTTGCATCGTGCCCGCGCTGTACTGTCGAGATGATTTCCTTTCGGTGGTGGAAGAGGAAGACCTGGCGAGAGCAAGCGCCTCGCTGAGCGGCAGACCCAACGCCCAAACCATCGGCGACCTTGCCGGTTCGTTGGCCTTTCTTCAAAACAGTAGCCATGTTAATGGCCGTGTAGGACTGGTTGGATTCTGTTCCGGAGGCCGGTTGGCGCTGATTTTCGCCTGCAACACAACCGGCCTTAACGCTTTTGTTAACTTCTATTCCAACAGCATCTTTCAGTCCACCGAAGCGAACCCCACGCCTGCGGGAGATATGTTGGAAACCCTTGACTGCCCGATGCTGGGAGTGTTCGGGGAGGAGGACACCAATCCATCATGCGATGACGTCGCCCTGCTCCGAACCAAACTGGAGTCACTTTCGAAGACCTTCGAGATTGTCAGCTACAAAGACGCCGGCCACGCATTTTTCTCCGACACCCGCCCCAGCTACCGGCCCGAGGCGGCCTATATGGCCTGGGGCCGTAGCCTGGAGTGGCTATCCAAGTACCTAAAGCCCTGACGTTACTACCCACATCAGACGCAGACCCACCCACACCGGCTAGGAAAATCACAATCGCATCTTAAGGAGGGAAGAGATGAAAAATGGATACCGGGTTATCGACATAGATACTCACGTGAACCCCAGCTACGACACGTTGGTTAAATACGTGGACCCCAGCTTTCGAAACCGGCTGGACGAACTGAAGCCCTACATCCGCACCGTCGGCGAATACAATGCCCTTAGCATCGCCTCCATTCCCTTTGACCGCTTTCCGGGGGAGGCGCCCAAAGACGACGACCTCGAAGCCAAAGTAGGAGGACGGGGCGCCCTTGAGGGCCGGGTCTCCAAGACGTCGGGCCACCACCGGCTGGACCCCCAGCACGGCGTCAGCGATGAGAACGCCGCCGGTCGAATCATCGACATGGACATGGAGGGCCGGGACATCGACGTAATCATCCCCGGCACTTGGGCCAACGGGCTATCACACCTGGAAGACCAGACCCTGGCCCAAGGACTCTATTCCTCCTACCACCGCTACATGCGGGAGTATTGCAGCCACGAACCCAACCGGTTGAAGGGCCTGATCCTAGCCCCAGGCGCCGATGTCGAATGGGCCGTGTCCGAGGTCAAGCTATTGGCCAATGAAAAATGGGTGTCAGCCGTGATGCCCGTGCTTCCCGAAGGCATGCCCGTGGACCATCCCGCCTTGGACCCGCTTTGGGAAGTGATGAACGACGCTCACCTGCCCATATTGCACCACAGCTTCACCTTCGAGCCCCCCTACTTCCCCGGCTACCGGGACATGTGGGGCAACGTAGCCGTGGCCCGGACGGCGGCTCATCCTTGGGGCGCCGCCAGGCTGTTGTCCTACCTGATCGTCGGCCGGATCTTTGACCGCTTCCCCAATCTCAACGCCGGCGCCGCCGAGGTGGGACACGGTTGGCTTCCCCACTGGCTGATCCGGTTGGAAGAAATGTGCAACTACGTTGCTGGCACAACGCCAACTCTGAAGTACAAGCCCATCGAATACGCTCAGATGGGCCGGTTCCGCTGCGGCGCCGAGCCATTCGAAGGGCCGGCGATGACCAAGGCGTGTATCGATATTCTGGGCACGGAGGCGTTGATGCACCAATCGGATTATCCCCACAACGAGGCCCACTTTCCGGACACGGCCGAGATGGTCATTGAATGGCCGTTCTGGAAGGAGATGGGTGGCGACGCCCTGGAAAAGCACATGTCCGGAAACGCGGAGAAATTCTTGCGGTTGATATAGGGAACTGCCCGCCAACTAGGAGATTCACCGGTCCGCTGCATTTCGGCGACTAGAGCATTGTCGACGTGACGGCCTCCCTAAGAGGTGGGCTTTCCGTCTGGGGAGGCCTATGATTCTGGTCTCCCTGAAACACGCTTGCCCCACAACCGGTGGTGTAAGCGGTCCATCGGCGCGCCGGTTATCTGCTGGGCGGCGTTTAAAGTTCCTCGGGAATGAGCTTGATGGCGAGTTCCGCTAGAGCCGAAATCCTCCCTGAAACAGAGGGTGATGGCGTTTAGAATTCATCTCGCCTTACGAGGACCAAAGTTGCTTCGTCGCCAGAGCCGCTCCCTCCGTCAAGGCCTGCAACTTTGCCCACATGATCGATGAATGGACGCGGGGAGTGAAGGCACCCTGGGAGAACCCGCAATCGGTTCCAGCAATGACGTTTTCCCTCCCTACCAGTCGGGCGTAGGTCGCGATGCGCCAGGCCACCAGTTCGGGATGCTCCACCAGGTTGGTGGTGTGGGCTACCACCCCGGGGATAAGGACCTTGCCGTCGGGCAGTTTGACGTTCTCCCAGACCTGCCACTCATGCTCGTGCCGGGGATTCGCGGCCTCGACACAGTAGGCGCCCGCCCGAACGCGCAGGATGATATCGACGATGTCCTTTAGCGGCACGTCGGTTACATGGGGACCGTGCCAGCTTCCCCAACACAGGTGGTAGCGAACACGGTCCTCCGGAATGCCCGCCAGAGCGTGGTTGATGGCATCGACCCGCAGCGAGGCAAATTTTCGGTACTCCTCTATGGTAGGCGCCGGGTCCGGCATTCCATATTGGGTTACGACTCGAGGGTCGTCCAACTGGAGAATGAAACCGGCGTCCACTATCGCTTTATATTCCTCACGCATGGCATCGGCGATGGCGAAAAGATAAGCTTCGTCGGTGGGGTAATACTCGTTCCTCCGCTGGAGCTCGATCGTGCCGGGCGCCACTGCGGGGATGAACGCCTCCGTGTGATTCGTTCCCGCCAGTGCAGCTTTGAAGTTCTCGATGTCGCTCTCGACGGCCGCGTGGCCCTGATAAGTGATGGGCCCCGTACATACCACTGGCCGCCCGGAGGCGGTCTCGGCCGTCCGGTCGTATTCCTCGTAAAAATCTCGGAATATCATCCGGTCCCGCCCCCAGTTGAGCAAAACACCCTGATCTGGGTCCTTGGGGCGGGATTCAAAACCGGTGAGACGCTCATTGACATAGGCCGAAAATCCAGATTTCCCGTATTCGCCGTCGCTGGGAATGTCCACGCCCTCCGCCAACTGTCTTTGCACCACCTCCGCAACCGCACCTCTTACTCTCCCAGCCAGTTCTTCCCGGTCGTAGTCTTGGCCGGTTTCTTTGGCCCGCATCAAATCACTGATTTCAGGTGGACGAACCAGGCTGCCCACGTGGGTGGTCAATATTCGTGAAGAACTATGTTCCATCGAAGTCTCCCTGTATCAAGCGAATGATGCCCGGTATGACGGTGGACCAGGCCGTTCGGTCTGCCTTTGTAACCTCTCAACGGCCGATCTGGGGAATAGTAGCGTCAGGCTGGAGGTGTTGTCCACAGCCTTATTCGGACCGCTCACTCCGCGTCAGAACGGTTGCCCTCATCGACGTATGAGGCAGGGCCCACTCGGGATATCTTTATCTGTTGACGGTAGATTTTCCCGCCCAGGCTATGTTCGGCATGGTGCAGTTCGGTGGACCAGTCCACGTCGCCGGCGCTGGGACCACCGGTAAGCGCTTCCTCCAGCACCCTTCCGTGCATCTTCCAGTCCCCGGAGATGCCCAGTACCCGCAATATGGTGGGCGCCAGGTCCAGGTTGCCGGACGGGGTGTCCATCTTGAGAGTTGATCTGAAACTTGGGCCGCTGGCGAACAGGATGCCGTGAATCTCGTGGCGGCTCATCGACCCATGTTGCCCGGCGCCGGGCTCGCCTCCGGTGGCGTAAACCTTGCCGTCGTATCCGGCCTCGTTGGGAGATGAATCCCAATGAAAGGAGACCGTTAACTCGGGCGTTCGCGGACCTTGGTTCCCCACCAGAGAGGCCGGCAGTGTCCCAGGGATGCCGGCGACGGCATCGGACGCCGTGATGGTCCCACACCAAGGCTGCGCCATCAGCCAGGCCGCCAACCGCTCGGCCGTGCCAATGTCCCCGGGCCGGGTATAAAAGAGCGCCGCGCCGCCGTTCTGGGCAACTATCACTTCGCCGGCCCCGCAACCGGATGTAAAGCCGGCCTCTTTTACCAATGCTTCGACGTTGACGGTTTCGGATATGGTCGAGTAGCCATGGTCAGACGCCACGATCACGTCGGTATCTTCAGCGCGTCCGTTTTCCCGCAGCCACCGCATCAGGTCCCCAAACTGCCCGTCCGCCTCTTTGATGGCGGTGTCGGAGAGACCGGACCCGACCCCGGCGGCGTGCTGAGATTTGTCCGGCTCAGATGACCAGATCAAGGACACGGCGGGCCTGCGCTCGGGGAGCACATACTCGGTCAGGACCCGCATGGCATGGGCCAATCTTGACGTGTTGGGCAGCGCTTCTTCCGGCCATGGACCGAACCGGTCGATCAGAGATTCGTGCAGTTCCCTGGGAAGAGCGAAAGTCGGGTGTATCGTCGCGCCGCCCGAATCGTCGGCGGTGGGGTTATGGAGGTAGGCGTTGCCGCTGGTCCCGACACCGATCGCCACGTATTCTTTCCCATGCTTGGAGAGGATCTCCGCCAACGTCGGCGCCAGGAGAATCGGAACTCCGGTCTTGGCGACCTGCGTCAACTCAGGCTCCAGGGCCGGCAAGGCATGGTCCGGGTCGAAGTCCCTGATCATAAGTCTGTTTCCGGCCAGGCCATGTCCTCCCGGATTCAGGCCCGTGACCATACTCGATGCGTTGACCCGGGTCACGGTGGGAAAAACCGCGTGGTGATTGGCGAACGTTACTCCATCGGCGGCCAAGGCCGAAAGATTGGGCATCAGCCGGGGATTGACCTGTGCCGGCTGGAGCCCATCGAAAACGAAGACCACTACGGAGGACATACTTCCCTCGACTCGTCGATTTTTTCCCTTGGAGACTTGGCGCTAGGAAGCCAGGGCCCGGATGGTCCGTTCGTAGGAGCCCTTGATGTCTCCCACGGGCAGAGGGGCGATCACAGGCTTCGCGAGCCCCATCTTACGCAGTTCCTCAAGCCGGGACCGGACATCCTCGGCTGTGCCAACCACGCCAAGTTCTCGTTGCATACTCTCACTTATGGCCGCAGCCGTGGCTGGATTGTCAGCATGATTCCCGGCCAACTCCGCTCCCTTCATCTCTTCGTCAAACCCAGAGTTACGGAAATAGGACCGGTAATGGGCGCTGCCGGCGTACCGGGCGATCTCGCGCCGCAGGCTGGCCCGGCCCGCCGCCAGGTCGCCGGTCACGGCAACCCGAAGGTAACCCGATATCTCCACCTCGGAGGGGTCCCGTCCGGCTTTGGTTGCTCCGTCCCGAACCAGTTTGACGGCCTGCTCCAGATAGCTTGCGGCGGTCCAACTCAGCAAAACGCCGTCGGCCATCTCCCCGGCCAGTTGCAACATGCGTGGACCCAGGGCCGCGATGTAGATGGGCGCCTTGCCCGGTGGCGCCGCGCCCCCCAGCGAGGCCCGGCTCACCGTGATGGCTTTCCCCCGGTAGCTGACCTCCTCACCCCGCAGCAGGCCACGCACGATCTGAATCATGTCTCGCAGGTGTTCGATGGGCCGGCGGTAGGCCACCCCGTGTCCGTCTTCCACCGCCGGCCGGTTGCCCACGCCCAATCCCAGGATGAACCGGCCATCCGAAACGGACGACAAACCTGCCGCCGACATGGCCGTGATCAAGGGCGTCCGGGAAAACATGGGCAGTATGCCCGTTCCCAAGCGGATGCGGCCGGTGGCCGTGGCGATGGCGGTGAGCTGGGTCAGCGAGTCCCGGCCGCTGCCCTCGGTCATCCAGACCTCGCCGTAGCCCAACTCCTCGGCCAGCAAAGCCAAGGACTGAATGTCGGCCGGGCTCATCTCCGGCTCGTTCCCCAATCGAAGTCCAAGAAAGGCCATACAGAACTCCCTGTTAGTTATACGCCCCCATCCTAACCTTCCCCTTTGCGAGGAGGAAGGACTTTGCCCCAAAACTTCTAGAAACGCCTGGGTATCCGGATTTAGATGCGGCTTCCTGGTGTCACCCCGAGCGTAGCGAGGGGTCTCGTTGCTCTGATTGAACCGGCCTACACCGCAATACGGGATTCTTCGTCGGCCTACGGCGCTCCTCAGAATGACAGTTCTGAGGCAGGGCCAGGGGGAAGGGACAGGTTCTCACACCCTCACCCGGCCCCAGTCCTCAATGCGCTGAACAGATAGACCGTGGCGTAGGTGCGGTAGGGAGACCAAC
>CAYMZL010000045.1:0-10027 GCA_964394825.1 uncultured Dehalococcoidia bacterium
GCTTGGGCGAAAGCGGCATCCAGGTCACCTCCGGCGCTCACCGTCCGGAGGGACACATTGCTTCCCAGGTCGGGATGGACGACCACCGCGCCCTCTTCCATCGCCTGGTGAGGGTCTATCACGGCGGGCAAAACCTCGTAATCCACCAAGATCTGCTCCAAACCGTCGGCGGCGGTGTACGGGTCCTCAGCGATGACCACCGCCACGGCCTGGCCGACGTAACAGACCTTGTCCGACGCGAGGACGGGGTGTCTGGGTGGACTGAGATCGACGTCGTCGATATTGGTCCTGGTCGGCATGTTCACGGCCAGGTCCTGGATGTCGGTTGCCGTGAAGACTGCGGCCACGCCCGGCAAGCGGGTGGCGGCGGTGACGTCGATGGAGCGGATGACGGCATGGGCGTGAGGGCTGCGGAGCACCACGGCGTGCAGGAGGCCCGGCAGCTTCATGTCGTCCACATATGAGCTTTGGCCGGTGAGCAATCTGGGGTCTTCGAACCTTCTGACGGATTGGCCCGTGTAGGTCATGACTGAGACTCCTCGGACCGATGACCGGCCCCGCCACAAAGGTGTACATATTAGCATTGATCGCGCCTCAAATCCGCACCCGAAGGCCGGTATGTGATGAAGTGCTCTAATACCGTTGGGAAAGCCGGTCAAGTCCCATAAGCACGCGCCCATCGTCTGTCCCCGCTATAATCGAACCAGTTTGGGACCGGCGCCGATAGTTTATATCCAGGTCGTGCTTCAGGTGTCTCATTCATCAGCACCGTCCAGGCATCAGCAAGGCAGATCTGAGGAGATAAATAGAATGCTCAAAGAGGGGGAACCGGCGCCGGATTTCACGGCTTTGGACCAAACAGGCAATGAGGTCCGATTGTCTGACCTTAGGGGGAAGAAGGTCTGGCTCTGGTTCTTTTCATCTCCTGGGGGAGGCAATTGAACTCGCCACAGTCACGGGTACCGTGACAATTACTCAGACTTCGTGGCAAGAAATATCCTGGTCTTTGGAGTCAACGACCGGGACCAAGAATCGGCCCGCGCTTGGGTGGAGCGGGAAAGCCTTCCCTTCCCAATTATTCTCGACAAAGATAGGTCCATCGCCATAGCCTATGGCCTGTCGAATGCCGGGGATGAACGCTACCTGGCCAACCCTGCCGAGGGAAGGCGCCCGGCGGTAATCATCGATGAAGAGGGGTTGATACTTAAGCTGTTGCCGGACCTGGCTACGGTAGATGAGCAGACGGAGACCCTCGCCGGCCTGGTCTAGGGTTGTCACCCTTATGACTCGGTGATCACAAATTCCACGATCAAGGAGACTCTTCCATGAGGATAGCAGTGCCGGATCTGATCTCGAACTCGTACTTTCCGGCGGTCGCGGCAGTAGAACTAGGGTTCTTCAAGGACGAGGGATTGGACGCGGAGCTGCAGCTCCTCTTTCCCGTTCCCAAAACCATGGAAGCGCTGCGGGACAATGAACTGGACTTCGTCGCCGGGGCCGCCCATGCCACGCTGCACGCGTTCCCAAACTGGCAGGGCGCCAAGCTCCTCGCCGCCCTGGCCCAGAACACCTACTGGCTGCTGGTCCTCCGCTCGGATTTGGGCGCTGAGTTGGGCGATCTGCAAGCTGTCAAAGGACTTCGAATCGGCGCCGCGCCGGGTCCGGACTCGACTCTCCGGCGGCTGTTGGCCGAAGCGGGAATCGACCTTGAGAAGGACCGCGTGGATGTCGGACCCGTGCCCGGTTCAACCGGGGCGGGCGTTTCCTTCGGTGTGAATGCCGCCCACGCCATGGAGGAAGGCGCCATCGACGGTTTTTGGGCCAACGCCATGGGGAGCGAGATAGCGGTGCGAAACGGCGCCGGAACGGTGGTCCTCGACGTAAGGCGCGGCATCGGCCCTCCGGCCGCCCAGCACTATACCTTTCCGGCGCTGGTCACTACCGACGATAGGATCGCGCGGGACCCGGAAAGCGTGCGTGCCGCGGTACGGGCCATCGTGAAGGTCCAAAGGGCGCTCCGGGCGGACCCTTCCCTGGCGGCCAAGGTAGGAGAGCGCCTGTTCCCTCCCATGGAGGCGGGGATGATCGCAGGATTGATCGAACGTGATCTGCCGTTTTACGAACCTGGCATCAGCGAGGGCGCGGTTGACGGCATGAACCAATTCGCCAGGGATATCGGGCTCCTCACGGAAGATGTGCCTTACGATCAAGTCGTGGCGTCCCAGTTCAGCGGCTTGTGGTCGGAGTAGGCTTAGTCAAAAAGTATTCCCCGAGAGTTTCTTCAGGAGCAGAGATTTATGAATTTGGCCCCAAAAGTAGCTATTGTGACGGGCGCGGGGACCGGTATCGGCCGGGCATCTGCCCTCGCATTGCTGCGGGACGGTTATTCTCTGGTGCT
Organism: uncultured Dehalococcoidia bacterium; assembly: GCA_964394825.1. Lineage (GTDB taxonomy): Bacteria > Chloroflexota > Dehalococcoidia > Lucifugimonadales > UBA3495 > UBA9611. Next base: position 2,399 of record CAYMZL010000045.1, read on the forward strand.
GGCGGGTCGCCGTAGGGAGGCTTTGGAACGAACTCTGAATCAGGCAGGAGATGCGGCTTCACGGGCCATTGCCGTCCCCACCGATGTAGGCAACCCCAGTTCGGTGCGGGCCCTGTTCGCCAAGACCGTCGAGGCTTTTGGGCGGTTGGATGTTCTATTCAACAACGCCGGTACCGGTGCACCTCCCGTTCCCATGGAAGATCTAACCTACGAGCAATGGAAATCTGTGGTCGACACCAATCTCACCGGTACCTTTTTGTGTACCCAGCAAGCCATCAAGATCATGAAAAACCAGGACCCCGTGGGCGGACGCATCATCAACAACGGGTCGATTTCGTCCTATGTGCCCAGGCCCAATAGCGCTCCGTACACCGCGACCAAACATGGAGTAACCGGTTTGACCAAGGCGACCTCGCTTGACGGGCGCAAGTACAACATAGCGTGCAGCCAGATCGATATCGGCAATGCCGCTACCGAAATGACCGACGCCATGGCGGACGGGATCATCCAAGCGCACGGCTCTGTGGCAATCGAACCGCGGTTCGACGTACAACACGTTGCCGAGTCGGTGGTTTACATCGCCAATCTGCCTTTGGACACCAATGTGCAGTTTATGACCATCATGGCAACCAATATGCCGTACATCGGGCGTGGTTAAGGCGGCGGTCCCGTCGTACTCCTGCGAATACCTGGCAAACCCAGCATTTGCACCCAATCAAGGGGAAATCAACAATGACCGCTCAAACAGATTCAGACCTTATCAGCAGGCTAGAGGCGTTGGAAAGCAAGGTCCGGACTTTGGAAGACACCGACGCCATTCGGAACCTGAAAGCCAGATACGCCGAGCTGTGCGATGACAATTACAACCCGGATGGGATCGCGGCCTTGTTCGTGGAGGATGCGGTGTGGGAGAGCGGGTCTTTGGGCCGCTTCGAGGGAAGAGATGCGATCCGCGATTTTTTCCGGGGCGCGTCCAAGATATTCACCTTCGCCATCCATTACAGCCTCAATCCGCAGATCGAGGTCACCGGAGACACCGCGAGGGCCCGTTGGTACCTGTTCATGCCTTGCACGGTGAGCGACGGAGACCGGGCCATGTGGCGGGCAGGCATCGACGACGAGGAGTACGTCCGTGTGAGCGGGCAGTGGATGTTCAAGAATAAGAAGTCCACCGGCGTCTTCAGCACGCCCTTCGACTCCGGCTGGGCCAAGGACCGTTCCGCGTAACCCGGCCGGGAAGTGGTGAATCGCAGCGGCGGTTGTTCCTGCCGCGTCGTCATACCTTAGCACTGGGTGAGGTACAGCCTGCTTGACCATCTGATCGGCAACGGGCTCATCGTGGATGGCGCCGGCTAATTCTGTTTCCAGGGACGATCGGTAACCGCAGCTTAGACGAGGGACTGGTGTAGCTGAATTCCGCACTGCCGTATAATGAATCCGCTGCGTTTTTGAGCGGAAACTCGGGCGAGGAGGGATGTCATGACTCAAGGCAAGGATTCCAGTCGCAGGATATACGTGGGCACCCACGATGGCGTATGCGCCCTGAACACCTTGGACGGTGGCCTGACCTGGGAGCAAGGCGAGATGACGCCACTGGCCAACGCTGCCGCTCGCCTGTCGGTGAGCCAGATGGATCAGGACCGGGCATATTTGGCCGCCTACGAAGCCGGGGTCTTCAGAACGGATGATGGCGGCGGCACCTGGAGTCAATTGTCGTCATACCCTACCGGCTATGCGCACAGCGTGCTGGCGCATCCCTACGAGCCAGAGGTCTTGTTCGTCGGAAGTGAGCCGGCGGCCATCTTCCGCTCTGACGACGGCGGAGAGACCTGGGAAGAGTGCCGCGGCTTTCAAGAAGTGCCCGAGGCTAAGCAGTGGAACTTCCACGGGGACCGGCTCTCTCACGTGCGCGAGTTGCGGACGGCTCCCGGTGATCCAGACACGATGTTTGCCGGCATCGAAGTTGGGGGAGTAGTAAAGTCCAGCGACGGCGGCAAGAGTTGGAATCAGTTACACGGTCTGCATGACGACATCCACTTGGTCAACATAAGCAAAGACAACCCGCGCCGGATATACGTGGCTACGGCCGAGGCTCCGTATCGTAGCCATGACGGCGGCGGCCATTGGCAGATGATCAACAATGGGCTCGAGCGCCGGTACACTCTGCACATCAGTGCGGCGCCGAACGATGCTGACTTGGTACTGGTAACCGTGTCCACCAGCGCCGGCCGGAACAATCCCCAATTCTACCGTTCAACAGATGGAGGGAGCCACTGGCAGTTGATAGAGTCGGTGGGCTCAGATGGCGACATGGTTGTGGCCATAGACTGGGACCCCGTGATCCAGAACCGGGTGTACGCAGGCACCGATGGCGGCAAAATCTACTGCAGCGGCGATGGTGGACAGCAGTGGGAGCCGGTGCAGGTGCAATTACCAACGATTGCAATCGGCGCCATGGTAGTGGCACAGACATCTTAATAGCGAGTAAATGCCGCCGTTCCGCCAAACGGGCCGCTTCCCAGGATGCATCACCAGGATATGAGACAATACCGAGCGGCGTCTCCCAAGAAATATTTGTGGGGTGACTTGAAATGGCCACTGAAACGGGTCTGAAGAAAATCAGAATATCGGCGATGAACGTAGTCCACGATCTGGCTGTCTTGGTCGCCCATGACGAAGGACTTTTCCAGAAAGAAGGGCTTGACGTTGAAATACTCAAGACCCCGGGGACCAGCCACCTTAATGCCGACCGGCAGGCCCTAAAGAAAGACATATTTGACCGGACGATGGAGACTATCTACAACACCGGAGGAGTCGACCAGTACCGCATGTGCGAGTGGGGAGTGATGAAGCGCACGGTCGAAGCGGTTTCAAGTGGCCAAAGACCGGCGAAGATAGTGGCGCTTGGCGCCGCCATGTCCAAGATGGCCATCATCACCGGTCCGAAAAGCCACATCTACGAGCCGGAGCAACTGAAAAACACCCCCGTGGCAGTAAGTCCATTCAACGGGTCCCACTTCACCACGCTGAAGATGCTCGAAGGCTTTGTGAGAAAAGAGGAAATTCAGATAACCAACGCCGGGACGATGCAAGAGCGGCTGGATGCCGTGGGGAAGGGGGAAGTGGCTGCCGGAAACTTTTACGAGCCATGGATCAGCGTTGCGCAAAAGCAGGGATTTAGGATCCTCATGGAAAGCCACTCGACTCGCAGCGAGGCGGCCAGCGAGGAATTGGATGGGCCGACACTGGCTGCCATGTTCCGCGCCGAAGCCGTGGCCGCCGAGAGGATCAACGCCGATCCGAACAAATATGCTCGCTACTTCATCGACGAGGTCCAAGGTCTTCTAGACCCCGGTGAGTTCCAAGGCTGGCGCTTGCTCTACGGCCCACCCGTGCCCTACACCAGGGAGCGGTTTGACGATACCTACGCGTGGATGCTGGGCTATCCTGGATTGATTGAGCCGGGTTCCACTTATGAACTGGCAGTGGACAACCGGGCCTGGGAATAATCCCATGGCGCCCTTGGAATACCGGGTCGACACGGTCGACCACGACATTATCTGCGCACCGGACTCCATCTCCGGCATGGCTGACTCGCTGGAACATTTGGGCGTTTCCCGGGCCCTGGTGGTGTGCGGTCCCACCATCCTCGAACATGCCGACGTAGTCCAGCGGGTGCAGCGGGCTTTGGGGGACCGGTGCATCGGCTTGTATTCCGGGGTGGTGCCCCACTCGCCGGTGGAAATGCTGGAAGAAGCAGTGGCCATGGCCCGGGAGCTACAGCCCGACGTCCTGGTGGCCGTTGGCGGCGGCAGCACCAGCGACACCTGCAAGGGCATCGCCGTGCTGCTGGCCGAGGGTGGCGGCATCCTCGACTACGAGGTCCGCTTCGAGCCCCCAGACCGGGTGTTTGTGCCCGACACTCCCCACGAAAAGATACCCATCATCGCGGTGCCCACGACCTTGGGCGGCGCTGAGCTAAGCCGCGGTGGCGGAGGGTTCACCAGCAAATCCCTGGGCCGCAAGCTATTGATCTCCGGCAAGGGCACCACTCCCAGAGTGGTCATCATCGATGGCGCCGCCCTGGCCACCACGCCGATGAATATCCTGCTGTCCACGGCCATGGGCCAGTTCCGTATCGCGGTGGAGAGCGTGTATTCCAGAGACCACCAGCCCATCGGGGACGCCCTGGCGCTACACACCATCAGGATGCTGGTGGATTATCTGCCGCGCTGCGCCGGCCGGGACATCGACTGCTTGTTGCAAGCCAAAACAGCAGCCTGCATGGTCATGCTGGCCCGCCCTGGCCTGGGACTCAACACTGCCACCGCCCACCACGTTGGCGGGCTGTATGACGTGCCCCATGGCGAGGCCAATTCCATATTGCTGCCCCACACCATGCGTTTCAACCTAGACGCCTGCGCCGACCGGCAGGTGCTGATCGCCCAGGCCATGGGTATCGACACCTCTGGAATGACCGACCAAGAAGCAGGCCTGGCCGCAGCCGACGGGGTGGCCCGGCTTTGCCGTTCCCTGGGATTGCCTGAGCGGCTCCGGGATGTGGGAGTCCCCGAGGACGGGCTGGAGTTCATCGCCGCCGCGACGCTACACGACCAGGGACTCGCCACCAACCCCAAGCCGGTCCACGACGCCGGGCCCATCATGTCTGTGTTGCGGGATGCTTGGTAGTGGTTTTCCATCCAGGCATGCCGTCCCAGGCGCCGGTTTGTCCCGCTAAGAAGGCTATCAGGGAGGTACATCGTGGCTACCGTCACGGAAATAGCAAGCGGTGTGTACCGGATCAACGTGGTGCTGCCGGACCGGCCCGTTTCCTATAGTTTGTTCCTGTTGGACGACGACAGTCCCACGCTAATCGAAACCAGCTTCGCCGCGGTCTTCGACGAGGTGAAAGCGGCGGTGGAATCGGTCGTGGACCTGACTAAGATCGAGCGGATCGTCGTGCCCCATTTCGAGGGCGATGAGTGTGGAGGATTGAACAAATTCTTGGCCGCTGCTCCCAATGCGGTCGCCGTTTGCAGCCCCATCGGGTCCAGCTCGATTCGCGACTTCACGGGAAAAGAACCAGTCGTCATCGCCGATGGAGAGGAGTTGACCACCGGCTCAAGGAAGCTGCGCTTCTTCCTGACGCCCTACGTTCACGCCTGGGACAGCCTGTTGGCCGTGGAGGAGACGCAGGGGACGCTCTTCAGCTCCGACCTTTTCATCCAGCCGGGCCACGGAAAGGCGTTTACCGACGAAGACCTTTCCGAGCAGATGGTGGATCTCTACAAACGAATCGGACTGATGCCTTCCATGGGACATATCCGGGCCGCCTTGGACAAGATGAAAGACCTGGACATCAAGACCATCGCCTGCCACCACGGATCGGTGCTGACCGGCGACCTGGAGCCGTATTACCGTGCCGTGTGGGAGCAGGATTTCACGGGCCTGCCGGGGTCCGGAGCGTATGGCGGGCCAAACCTCATGGAGGAATGACGTAGACAGCGGTGGCATAACAAGGGTCTCCATCCTTAGCCTGGCTCCCGTCTCGGAGCCAATCGGTTATAGTATCCCAAACGAAACTTTGGAGGCGGCAATGGTCGATCAATTGGCCCGGCCCAAAGACCAGATGGATGTCTATTGGTTTTCGGAGCAGGCTCAAGGATATATATCCGAAGGCGACATCGAACAATTCGAGTCAGGACGCCTGGCATTCCCCAATTCCCACTTCGACCCCGACAAGGCCCACGCGCTGTACAACGAGTACCACGAACAATACATCTTGGCCGATGAGGTGGGTTTCGACGGCATCATGACCAACGAGCACCACGCCGCCTACTGGTGCGGGAAGCCGGCGGTCAATCTGGACGCCGCCGTCCTAGCCAAGATCACCAAGAACGTCAAGATCGCCATTCTCGGCAACGTGATCGCCGTCAACGACCCCATCAGGATGGCTGAAGAAGTGGCCATGCTTGATTGTTATTCCGGGGGCCGGATCATATCCGGGTTCGTCCGGGGCGGGGCCGTTGAGACCCTTCAGGCCGGGATCGACCCCACCCAGAACCGGGAACGGTTCGAGGAGGCCCACGACCTCATCGTTAAATGCTGGACCGAGCCGGGCCCCTTCCGGTACGAGGGGAAGTATTATCAATACCGCGTGGTAAATCCGTGGGTGTTGCCCATGCAGAAGCCTCGGCCCGACATCTGGTTTCCCGGCACCGGCAGCCCGGAGAGCGTGGTGTGGGCGGCCAAGCACGGGCACCCCTACATGAACCTGGGCGCTGTCATGGAGACCACGGAGTGGCTAAAACAGATATACATCGACACCGCCTTGGAGGCCGGATATAAAGCCGGCCCGGAGCACTTCGGTTACCTGCTCAAGGTCTTGGTGGCGGATACCGAGGAAAAGGCCCAGGAGATCGGCCGGCACTTCGTTTGGACTGAAGGGCACCGGCAAAGGGGCCCCAGAGAACATGTCGACCCCCCCGGCTATCAGTCGCGGATAGCTCTGGAGGTGAAACGCAGCCGGCCCACCGGCGTATTCGCCGGCAACGCGGGACAGCCATTGTCCTACGAGAAGCAACAGGAAGCCCGGGTGGTCATAGTCGGCACGCCGGACACCGTGATCGAGAAGCTGAAATATGTGGCCGAGAACCTTAACCCCGGATATCTCCTGATATACGGCAATGAAGGCCCCATGGCCCATGAAGATTCCATGCGGTCCATCGAGTTGTTGGGCAAGGAAGTGATTCCTGCGTTGAAGGAGATCAAACTCCACCCCTACGATTAGATCGGACCTCTCCCACGTTCAACGGCCCGGCCTCGATCAGCCGGGCCGGCTATCATAACGCACTGCCAGGCAATCAACCGGACTACGGAGGCAAATTCATGATAAAACCCAGAAAGTTGGGACACTTGGTGATCAGGGTGCGGGACGTTCAGCGCTCGGAGGAGTTCTACACCAAGATATTGGGCTTGGAGGTCAAGAACCGGGCCCGGGGCACCATGGTCTTTTTCCGAAGCAACCATGAAGTGGACCATGACCTGGCCATATCTCAGATCGGCGAAGACGCCGCCGGACCCGACCCGGACCGGGTCGGCCTTTACCACATGGCTTGGGAACTGGCCGGCATGGACGAGCTCAAGGACGCCTACAAGGTGGTGGTGGACAACGGAATTGGGATTGCCGGTTTCGGCGACCACGGAGATGTCAAAGGGCTATATATTCTGGACCCCGACGGCATCGAGATTGAACTGTATGCAGAAGCGCCGGAATACGAAAACACGCCCCTTGAGGAGATCCTCATCGGAGGGTCTCGCCAAAGAGCCGCCGCCGGGTAACAGTACCGCAACGGTGTTTTACCAGGGCTGACATCTCCCCAACTCCCCTTTTACGGGGATTTTGGTTATCATCTAGATGCCAAATCATTTCAAATTGTTTGATTAGAGCGGTGTGTGCGCAGCGAAATCTTGTGTTCATCTTGCGGGACGGAGAACGACCCCGATAATTCTGTGTGCCACAACTGCCAGCGCCGCATAGTTGCGCTCCCACGGTGGGCCCAGGCCTCCCGTGCCACAAAGGGCGCCACCAAGAAACGCTGGGCGGTCAGACTAGCCGCCGGACTCATC
>CAYMZL010000046.1:0-9887 GCA_964394825.1 uncultured Dehalococcoidia bacterium
GCTGAGGGCGAGAACGTGGAATACCGCACCACACCGCCAACCTCGGGGGACCACTGGGGCCGCTGGGCGGACTGCGGATGGTATCCGGACGGCTTGCCCGACGAGGTGATCACCCACAATCTGGAGCACGGCAACATCGTGGTCAGTTACAACTTCACCAATCCGGCCCAGGTTACGGAACTGCGCCGGGTCCTGGACGGCGTGACCCAGTTTGAGAAATGGGGTGTCGCCCGGTCCTACGACAAGATCCCCGACGGGCAGGTAGCGCTTGCGGCCTGGGGCCGTCTCGCCACCTTTCAGGGCGTAGCCGCCTTTGAGATCGAGCTATTCTTCGAGGCCTTCGCCGGCCTGATGGGCCCGGAGCGCATCGCCTGCTGACCTACACCTGAGCCAGGTCAGGTCCAACATCCGCAAGGGCGTCCCGATTCATCGGGACGCCCTTGTCATTTTTCCCAGACTAGAGAAGGGCCGGATAGTTGCAGGTTACTAATAATGCAATACAGACGCCAATTTGCATCATATTAGTTAAATAAACACGCCATCATCGGTGGAACATGCCTGTATCCGCTCTTTTCAAGCCATTATTAGTTGTCTATAATTAAATCGGTTATATCCGTGCCGGACGGGATCGCCATCTAGCCCAACCTGGTCCCAGCCCCCAAACCTTCGGAAACTCCAGCGCGGGCCTTGTGCCATTCTGATATTGTGATATATTTAACAAAATCATTTCGCGGTCCTGTTTTTCAGGGAGGGTTGTGCTTACGCCGCGCCTAAGCGGCGGTTCGGTGTTTCCACCGGTGTTTCCCGTCGAGGCCGCGCTGTATTTAGTAGATAGGTTATCGGTTAATGGACCCGTTAAGAGAACTGGCCAAGAAGGGACTCTACTCGCCGGAGCAAGAACACGATGCTTGCGGCGTAGGCGTCGTCGCCAACATTAAGGGCCAGAAGACACACCAGATCATCGACGAAGGCGTGCAGGTGCTGCTCAACCTCGGCCACCGTGGCGCCGCCGGGCGTGACCCGGAAACCGGCGACGGGGCCGGCATGTTGATTCAGACCCCAGCCAAGCTGTTCCAACGCGAGGCCGCCACTCTGGGCTTCAGCCTGCCCGCCGCCGGTGAGTACGGCGTTGGCATGGTGTTTCTGCCCCCTGAGAGCCATACCAAGTGCCGGGACCTGATCACCAAGGTCATTGAGGCCGAAGGTCTGGAGGTTCTGGGCTGGCGCGACGTGCCCCTGGACCACTCCAAGATCGGCGAGGACGCCCGGGCGGTCTGCCCCCACATCTGCCAGGTGTTCATCGGGAAGGGACCGGCCGTCACGGACGCCGCCCAACTGGAGCGGAAGCTCTACGTGGTCCGTAAGGTCATCGAGCATTCGATGGAGGAGTCGGGGCTGACCGAAGACGAAGCCGACCGCTTCTACATCTGCAGCATGTCCTGCAACACCATTGTCTATAAGGGCCTGCTGATGGCCCACCAGATGGCCGAGTTCTATCTGGACTTGAAAGACCAAGACCTGGTCAGCGCATTCGCGCTGGTCCACTCCCGGTTCAGCACCAACACCCTGGGCAGTTGGCGGCTGGCCCACCCCTACCGCTATCTGGCCCACAACGGCGAGATCAACACCCTCCGCGGCAACATCAACTGGATGCACGCCCGGGAGGCCCAGTTCCAGTCTCCATTGTTCGGGGACGACATGGCCAAGATCGCCCCGGTGATGAACCCCGGCGACAGCGACACCGCCAGCCTGGACAACGCCCTGGAGCTGCTCCAAATGACCGGCCGAAACCTGGAGCATGCCATGCTGTTGCTCATACCCGAAGCATGGGAGCAGCATGAGACCATGTCTCAGGAGAAGAAAGACTTCTACGAGTACCACTCTGCTCTGATGGAGCCGTGGGACGGTCCGGCCATGATCGTGGCCACCGACGGCGGCAGCATCTGCGCACTCTTGGACCGAAACGGCCTGCGCCCCTTCCGGTACCTGGTCACCAACGACGACAAACTGGTGATGGGCTCGGAGACCGGCGTTTTGGATGTGCCTCCCGCCGAGGTCAAGTACAAGGGACGGTTGCAGCCCGGCTGCATGTTCCTCGTCAGCTTGGAAGAAGGCCGGATCATCGGCGACGAAGAACTGAAGCACAAGCTGGCTTCCAGGAAACCCTATGGCCGGTGGCTCAAGGACAACAAACTCACCCTGGATGACCTGCCGGAGCCGGTGGAAGCACCACCGATGGACCCAGCCGGCCTGGTGCGGCTGCAGCAGGCATTCGGTTACAACATCGAAGAGATTCGGATGCTGACCACGGTCATGGCCGAGAATGGCAGCGAAGCCATCGGCTCCATGGGCAACGACGCGCCCCTGGCCGTGCTCTCCGATCAGAACCAGTTGCTTTATAACTACTTCAAGCAGCTTTTCGCCCAGGTGACCAACCCGCCTCTGGACGCCATCCGCGAGGAGCTGGTCACATCTTTGGGGGCCTTTGCCGGGAGTGAGCAGAACCTATTTACCGAGACACCGGAGCACTGCCGTCAGTTGAGACTGGGTTCGCCCATAATCACGGACCGGGAACTGAACAAGATAAAGGAACTGGACCGGGAAGGGTTGCGCTCGGGCACGCTGTCGGCGTTATACGACCGGGAGGCCGGGAACGGCGCGCTCAAGAAGGCGTTGGACGGGCTCAGGCGGCAGGCTTCCCAATCCATAGAGGACGGCTGCTCGATCATCGTGTTGTCCGACCGCGGCGCGGACAAACGCTGGGCGCCCATACCCAGTTTGCTGGCCGTATCGGCGGTCCACCATCACCTGATCGAGGAAGGCACCCGCACCAAGACGGCTCTGGTCTTGGAGTCCGGCGACGCCAGGGAAGTCCACCATTTCGCGCTGCTCATCGGGTACGGCGCCAGCGCCATCAACCCGTATCTGGCCTTGGCCACGGTCCGGGACCTGGCCGAGACCGGCCAGATAAACGGGACCAATCCCGAATATGCCCAGAAGAATTTCATTAAGGCCAACGAGAAGGGCGTGCTCAAAGTGATGTCCAAGATGGGCATCTCCACGGTGCAGGGCTACCGGGGCGCGCAGATCTTCGAGGCCGTGGGCCTGAATCAAGAACTGATCGACGAATATTTTACCTGGACCCCCTCCAGGGTGGGTGGAATCGGCCTGGACGGCCTGGAACGCGAGGCCTCGGAACGTCATGACCGGGCCTTCGGATCACCTCAGATCGCGGCGGAGCAGGACCTGCGCCAGGGCGGCGTCTACCAGTGGCGGCGGGGCGAGGAACATCACCAGTGGAACCCTGACGCCATCGCCAAATTGCAGCATGCCGCCCAGACGAACAACTGGGAAGTTTACAAAGAATTCAGCCGGCTTTCCAACGACCAGACGAGGAAGTTGGCCACACTGCGCGGCCTGCTGGAATTCAAACAGGACCGGGCTCCGGTGCCCATCGAAGATGTTGAGCCGGCGTCGGAGATCGTGAAACGGTTTGCCACCGGCGCGGCGTCCTTGGGTTCCATCAGCCGGGAAGCCCACGAGACCATGGCCATCGCCATGAACCGGATGGGCGCCCGCAGCAACACCGGCGAGGGCGGCGAGGACTACCACCGCTACGGGCTGGACGAGAACGGCGACTCCCGCAGCAGCGCCGTCAAGCAGGTGGCCTCGGGCCGGTTTGGCGTCACCCCCAACTATCTGGTCAATGCAACCGATCTGCAGATCAAGATGGCCCAGGGCTCCAAACCCGGAGAGGGCGGACAGTTGCCGGGCCACAAGATTGACGAGTATATCGGTTGGGTGCGGAAGACCACCCCCGGCGTTGAGTTGATCTCGCCGCCGCCCCACCACGATATCTATTCCATCGAAGACCTGGCCCAGTTGATTCACGACTTAAAGAACATCAACCCCGACGCCAGGATCCACGTGAAGCTGGTGGCGGAGGTCGGCGTCGGCACCATCGCCGCCGGTGTGGCCAAGGGCCACGCGGACGTGGTGTTGATCAGCGGCCACGACGGAGGCACCGGCGCTTCCCCTGAGTCGTCCATCAAATACGCGGGGCTGCCCTGGGAACTGGGCATCGCCGAGACGCAGCAGGTGCTGGTGGCCAACGGCCTGCGGAGCCGTATCGTGGTCCAGACCGACGGTCAGCTCAAGACCGGCCGGGATGCCGCGATCGGCGCTCTGCTGGGCGCCGAAGAGTTCGGATTCGCCACCTCGGCTTTGGTGGTCAGCGGTTGCATCATGCTGCGCAAGTGCCACTTGAACACCTGCTCGGTGGGGATCGCCACCCAAGACCCGGAACTGCGCAAACTGTTCGCCGGCAAGCCTGAACACCTGGTCACCTACTTCACCTTCGTCGCCGAAGAGATGCGGGAGATCATGGCCGGTCTGGGGTTCAAGACCGTGGCTGAAATGATCGGCCGGACGGACGTCTTGGACTCCCGGAAAGCGGAGGACCACTGGAAGGCCCAGGGGCTGGACTTCTCCCGTCTGCTGCACCGCCAAGAGTCCAACGACCCCAGTGAGCCGGTCTACTGCGACCGGGAACAGGACCACGGTCTGGACAAGGCCCTGGACCACCAGTTGATCGCCCAGGCGCAGCCGGCGTTGGTGGACAAGAAACCGGTCCACATAGACCTGCCGATCCAGAACTCCAACCGGACCGTCGGCGCCATGCTCAGCGGCAAGGTCGCCAAGACCTATGGCGAAGACGGGCTTCCCGACGACACCATCAATATCAAGTTGACTGGTTCGGCGGGACAGAGCTTCGGCGCGTTCCTGGCCCGGGGCATCAGCATAAACCTGATGGGGGACACCAACGACTACATGGGCAAGGGAATGTCGGGAGGCCGCATCGTGGTCTGTCCGCATCCCGAAGCCACGTTCGTGGCCGAGGAGAACATCATCATCGGCAACGTGGCCATGTACGGGGCCACCGGAGGCCACGCGTTCATCCGCGGCATCGCCGGCGAGCGGTTCTGCGTCCGCAACAGCGGAGTGAAGACCGTTGTTGAAGCGGTGGGAGACCACGGGTGCGAGTACATGACCGGCGGCGTGGCGGTGGTGTTGGGCTCCACCGGCCGCAACTTCGCCGCGGGCATGAGCGGCGGTATCGCATTTGTTTACGACAAGGATGATGACTTCCACATCCGGTTCAATGACGGCATGGCCGATCTGGAGCCGGTGAAGGACCCCGAAGACATCGCCGTTCTTAAAGGGCTGATCGAAGACCACGAGAAGTTCACCGGCAGCGTCCCAGCGGCCGACATACTGGCCGATTGGGATGCGGCTTTGAAGCGGTTTAAAAAGATCATGCCCAGAGATTACCGCCGGGTGTTGGAAGAGCGGAAGCGCAGGGCTGGGGAGGATACAGAGCGGGAACTGGAAGCGGTCGGCAATGGGTAAAACGACAGGCTTCATGGAATCCGGCCGGCAGCCCCCGGAGCGGCGTCCGGCGGCGGAGAGAAAGGGCGACTACCGGGAATTCTACCGGCCCTGGGGCGAAACCCAGGCACGGGAGCAGGGTGCCCGGTGCATGGACTGCGCCGTGCCCTTCTGCCACATGGGTTGCCCCCTGGGCAACGTCATCCCTGATTTCAATCACCAGGTATACAAAGGCGATTGGAAAGGGGCCCTGGCGACCCTCCTTTCCACCAACAATTTCCCGGAGTTCACCGGCCGCATCTGCCCCGCTCCCTGTGAGGCCAGTTGCGTCCTGAGCATAAATTCCGACCCGGTGACCATCGAGTTCATCGAGAAAGAGATCGCCGAGCGGGGTTATGAGAACGGCTGGATCAAGGCCGAGCCACCGGCCGTGCGGACCGGCAAAAAGGTGGCCGTGGTCGGGTCCGGCCCGGCCGGCCTGGCCGCCGCCCAGCAACTGAACCGCGCCGGGCATCTGGTGACGGTGATAGAGCGGGACGGCTATATCGGCGGTCTTCTTACCCTGGGCATCCCCGAATTCAAGCTGGAAAAGGGCGTGGTCCAGCGCCGCGTCGATCTGATGGCCGAAGAAGGCATCACCTTCCTGACCGAAACCAACGTCGGCGTCGATTTCCCGGTGGACCGGCTGCTCTCTGAATTCGACGCGGTCTGCTTGGCCTGCGGTTCCACCCAGGCGAGGGAATTGGACGTTCCGGGACGGGAGTTGGAGGGAGTCCACCTGGCCATGGATTATCTCTCCCAGCAGAACCGGGTGCTGTCGGGCGAACAGATATCCGACGATGAGCGGATCGACGCCGAGGGCAAACGGGTGGTAATCCTGGGCGGAGGGGACACCGGCGCCGACTGTTTGGGCACGGCCCACCGTCAGGGCGCCGAAGTGGTGTACCAACTGGAACTGCTGGCTGAGCCTCCGGACCAGAGGGCCACCGACAACCCCTGGCCCCAGTGGCCCATTATTCTGCGGTCGTCCGCGGCCCACGAAGAGGGCGGCATCCGCGACTACGCGGTGCTGACCAAGTCCTTCACGGGAAGCAATGGCAAATTGGAGAAGTTGCACGGGGTGCGGGTCGAGTGGAAGGAGGGGGCCAACGGGGGCCGTCCCTCCATGGAAGAGATTCCCGGCAGCGAGTTCGAGATTGAGACCGAGTTGACGCTGTTGGCCATGGGTTTCCTGCACCCCGAGCAAGACGGCATGCTGGCGCAGATCGGCGTGGTACTGGACGGCCGGGGCAACATCGCCATCGACGCCAACCGCATGAGCAGCGTTCCCGGCGTGTTCGCGGCCGGCGACGCGGTCAGAGGGCAGTCACTGGTGGTCTGGGCCATCTCCGAGGGCCGGGAATCCGCCCGCGCCATCGACCTCTACCTCATGGGAGAGACATCCCTCCCCCATTCATTGCCAAACCACGGCTAGCCCCAGGTTTGCCTTCCCCCTTGCGAGAGGTTTTGCCTAAAAAGGGATAATAGTGGAGATTCGCCCCGATGGAATCGGGGCTCCAACCACGCCTCCCCCAGTCACCCCGAGCGTAGCGAGGGGTCTCGTTCTATCTGTGCCGACATTCCCAGTCGAAACGAGATTCTTCGTCGGCCTGCGGCACTCCTCAGAATGACAGTTTTGAGGCATGCCCCATTTGAGGTGGAAGGGATTAGTTCTCTCCGCCTCCAGGGGGAGAGTTAGAGTGGGGGTGGGGAGTTCTCGGCCAGTTCCCGATTGATGAGGAACTAGTTGCTGGGCGCGAACATCCGGAACGCGTCGGTGAACTTGGAAACGTCGACGATCACCCTCACCCTTATGTTCTCCCCCTCCTGACGCACGCCCAAGTCTTCAAACCCGTGGGACCGCTTTTGGCTCTCGAGGGCGACCGAGGCCCGTTGCAGGGCGGAGGCGGCTTGGTCTTGGTCCGCGAAGCCGATGAGGGCGTGGACGGCCACCAGATCTCCGGGCAGAATATCGGCGGTTGCGACGACGCCGCTGCAGCCGGGCAACCCCTGGCCGTCGGCCAACAGCGGCAGTCTTTCGCATTGGGACAGGACCGCGGCCACGAACCCCGAAGGCACATCCCCCACCAGGCCGGTGAGCCCCGGCGCGTCGAGCAGCCGGGCAGATCGGCCATCGAAGGCGTCCAACGAAGCTTCAGTCAGCGCCCTGGCGTCCGAGGCCGTTCCCGATGCCGCCACTCCGGTCGTCTCATCCGCCGCCGCCATGGCCAAGACCGTTCCCAGTACGTTGATGTCCCAAACATCGTGGCCTTCATAGGACTGCGGGCCGCCCTCGCTCAATTGCAGGCCGAACCCGCTGGCCAGCCGGAGCATGTCGGCGATTGGGAAGTCGCCGTAGAAGGGGGTGATTACGCTGCGGGTCTGGAAGTCCGCCGCCACTGCAATCGTGTTGACCAGCCCGGTGGCAAACGAGGGCAACGCCACGTCCAATCCCAGCACCTCGGGGCTGATAAAATTGGCCAGGCTCGCGTTGGACCGCAGGAATTTCATGTCCAGGAACACCGCCGAGCTGTGGCTCTCCGGGACCAATGAAAGCAGCCTGGTGAGTTGGGCCAGCCGCTCCGGATCGGCGGGGGGCACGGCCGCGCCGGCAAAATCTTCGTACGGTATGGGAGTGGGTGTTGGAGTGGCGGTTGGCTGGGCCGTGGGCTCGGTCTTAGCGGGCTCCGTGGCCGGCGAGGAGTCCGCGGCGCAGGCGGCCAAGAAGATGGCCGCCATCACGGCAGCTAAGAAGGCCATGCCTGTACGTTTTTTAGGACGATTTTTAGGCTGGAAGGGCAAGGGATTACTTCTTAGCGGCGGCGCTGCGATCTAATTTGACATTGGCCAGGTATTCCCGCATGTCCAGCACCTGCACCGCGTTGGTGGTGCCAGATACTCCCGGCAAGAAGCCATGGACGATGGTCACCACGTCGGTCTTTTCAATCACTCCGTTCTCCAGGCCCGTCCTGATGATCGAGGCCACCAACTCGGCGATGTCGTGTTGGGGTGGGATAACGCCGCCCGGACGGATTCCCCAACCCAAGCACAGCTTCTGCAGCACGGCCGCATCGTGGGAAAAAGCCAGGATGTCGGCGTTGGGCCGGAACCTGGCGAGCTCCAACGCGGCCCGTCCGGTGCTGGTCACCACCACCGGCTTGGCGCCGAGGGAACGGACCAGCCGCGCCGCCGCGGAGGTGATGGCCTGGGTGCGGTCCCCAGAACCCAGGTCGCTGAAATAGGGGTAGATCGTTTCGGTCTCATTGATGGTGGCATCGGCCACCTTGAAGGCCTCAAGGGGGTGCTGGCCCACCGCCGTCTCATCGGAGAGCATTATGGCGTCGCAACGGTCAAGAACGGCGTTGGTCACGTCGGAGATCTCAGCCCTGGTCGGCACCGGGGCGACCACCATGGACCAGAGCATCTGGGTGGCGATGACCGAGACCTTACCCGCTTCGTTGGACTTGGCCACCAGTTGCTTCTGTACGATGGGCACCCGCTCCATGGGGATCTCCACGCCCAAGTCTCCCCTGGCCACCATGATGCCGTCGACCTCGGGGAGGATGGAGTCGATGTTGTCGACGCCCTCGCCCCGCTCCAGTTTGGCCATGACCAGCGCCTTGCTGCCGGCGGCGTTCAGGTGCTCCCTGGCGTAGAGGATGTCTTCGGCGGTGCGGACGAATGACAAGCCGACCCAATCGACCCCGTGCTCCACGCCGAATTGAATCGCAATCTTGTCCTTCTCGGTCAAGACCGGGTCGTCGATGGGCACGCCGGGAAGATTCACCCCTTTGTACGACGAAACGACTCCGGCAGAGAGAACGGTGGCCTCTACTCTGGAGGGACTGGCCGCCGTAACTGTCAGCCGGATGGTGCCGTCGGCGATGAAGATGTTGTGGCCGGGCGCAATGTTCCTAAACGCCCCCGGCTGGGGAAACGGCAATGCGCCGGATTCTTTGGTTTCGGCCTCCGGAACCAGGCTCACGTTGTCGCCGGGGTTCAGCAAGACCGGTTCTTTCAGATGCCCCAGGCGCAGCTTGATGCCGCCCAAGTCCTGGAGGATAGCCACCGGCCGCCCGTGTTTTTGGGAAAGCCGCCGGATGTTGGTGATCACCTCGGCGTGCTCGTCCAGGGTGCCGTGGGAGAAATTCAGACGGGCGCAGTCGATGCCCTGGCCGATGAGCTGGTCTAAGATGTCCGGGTCGCTGGAGGAAGGGCCGATGGTGACGATGATTTTTGTCTTACGCATGGAGGCTGCCTCATGAAACTTGGCCGGGAAATCGGGCTGGAATCAATGCAAAGGCCCAAACTGCCATTGTTCAGTGTTAACTTATTTGCTTAATGAAAATATAACAGACCGGCAAGTATTCTACGAACCGATAGCCGCCGGAGATTCATGCCAAAAAACATGAGTCATCCCGAATTTTCCCAGAAGTGTTGATGAAGGGGTGATGGCGGCA
>CAYMZL010000047.1:0-9858 GCA_964394825.1 uncultured Dehalococcoidia bacterium
TGGTTCGCCGGCGGCTATCTGAACTACTACTACTGGGGCTATTTCGTGGTCTCCAGTATCATTCGTGTCACCAGTATCCTACCCACCACCGCCTTCAACCTTGCCGTGCCGATGTTCTTCGCCCTAACCGTCACCGGGGCCTACTCTCTGGTCTACAACCTGGCCGAGGGGGCGCGCCAAAGACGGGTGGCCGAGCACACCATCACCATACCCGGCGGCGGTTCTCTTTTGCCGTTGCCCATCGGTGAAGACCGTGGGTTATGGCGGCAGTGGATCTGGAGCCCCGTCGGCGCCGGGCTCATGGCCGGGCTATTCACCGCCGTTATCGGCAACCTGGACGGCCTGGTCAAGATGGTCCAAAACACCTGGCACCGAGTGGTGGACGGCGTCCCATTCCCGGCCTTCGATTACTGGCTCAGCAGCCGCATGCTGCCCGATCTTGAGAATTTCGATCCCAACCCACTGGCATTCTGGGTGCCGGACAGATTGCCTGGGTTTCTGGATGTGTCCCCCCACATCACCGAGTTCCCGTTCTTCACCTTCTTGTTTGCCGACCTGCACGCTCACATGATGGTCATCCCCTTCACCCTATTGGTGATTGGTCTGGGTCTTAACTTGGTGGTGGGCTTGAGGGACGGAGGTTGGCTTTGGACCGCCGTGACGGCGGCGGCCTTGGCCTTGGGTCTGGGTTCGCTGTGGGCGGTCAATAGCTGGGACTACCCAACTTACGTCATCCTGACCGTGGGTCTGCTGTCCGTGGCGGTCTATTTCACCGAAGGCTCGTTGGTGGAAAAGTTGGCGCTGCTGGCGGTGCTAGTTGCGGGGGTGGTGGCGGTGAGTTTGCTGGCGTTCCTGCCGTTCCATCTGTCCTATGAGACATTCAATAGCGGCCTGGACGTATCGAAGTGGCGGACCCCGGTGGACCGGTTCCTTGGGATACACGGTCTGTTCCTGTTCGTAATCGCGTCGTTCCTGCTGTATCAGGCTCGGAATACGTTAAAAGATTTGTTCTGGAGCGCTTATCTCCGCGGATATAAGAGCACCGTTCCGGCGATGCCCTGGCTGGGACTTTGCGTGGCCATCGGACTGTTAACCGCGGTGTTCTTCGCGGCCGCCGGCTACTGGAACGTGGTCTTGCTGGTCGTCTTCTTGACGCTGGCGGGCATCGTTACATGGGAGATATTCGCCTCTAAAGACCGCGGGGGCCACTTCGCAGTGGTGCCGCTGGTCCTGTTGTTCATGGCGCTCTTCATCGGCATCGGCGTGGACCTGGCGGTGGTGGAGGGCGACATCGGCCGGATGAACACCTTCTTCAAGTTCTACCTGGAGCTGTGGGTGCTGCTCAGCATCGTTTCAGCCTACATGCTGTGGCACCTGGGGGATTCGGGCTTCCTGCGGACGAAACTTGGTTGGCGCTCCGGGGTCTGGCTGGTGTTGCTGGCGGCGCTTATCGGTTCCAGCCTAATCTACACGGCTTTGGGCAGCCGGTCCCGGCTCTCAGAGCGCTTCACCGACGGCCCGTCGACGCTGGACGGCACGGCGTACATGGCCACTGCGGTGCACCTAGAACGGGGTCAGCCAATAGAGCTCAAGTGGGACCTGGAGGCCATCCAGTGGCTGCAAGACAATGTTGAGGGGTCTCCGGTCGTCTTGGAAGCCCACCTGGAGCAGTACCGCTGGGGCGCCCGAATCGCCACCTACACCGGGCTGCCCACGGTGCTGGGCTGGCCCTGGCACCAGATACAGCAACGGATGGCCTATTCCTCCTCCATCCCAGAACGGGCCAACGACATCACAGAGATGTACGAGACAACCGACGTTGGGCGGGCCCTGGTTCTGCTGCGCCAGTACCGGGTGAAGTACGTGGTGGTGGGAGACCTGGAACGGATCATCTACGCCGAAGACGGTCTGCGGAAATTCGAGAACCTGGGCCGGAAGGTGTTCGAGAACCAAGGGACCACCATCTACGAAGCACGCTGGAACTAGCGGAAAGCGGCGCTTTTAACTCCGTTTGATAGCCTGTCAAGGGGACCGGCAGGCGGATTTGCACGGTGACGGCCCCGGATTTGACATAAAGGTCTTGTTTGGTTAGAATATAAAAACTTTCTTAAAAAGCTGTTAAGAAAAGATTTATACAAAGAGAATATCGAACTTAAAAGGGCGTAAATCTTGCGCCGGGCGACGAAGGAGGCATCTGCTTAGAAAGTAGAAGCCATTAAATATGACGGCCGCACGGGCCCCGTGCCCCAAATGTCAGGACCGCCGTGGAGGGCATATACCGGGTGGACTGGCAGTATAGGGCCTGTCCCGGTCGGCCCTTCTCCAATCGGTTGACGAGCTAAGAAGTGCAGTGTGGTGGTGTTTGGGAGTTCTTAGCAATGCCGCTGGAGGAGGGCCGACGCTTTTTAGGGACTCGGATCAAGTCTTCGGGCTCTCCGTTGGGCTCCATTGAGGGTAGGAACCCAATATTCGCAACATGTTGACGGGTTGTGACAGCGCCGCCAGGGCGTCTTTCATCGGTGATTCTTCCCGGTGTCCGGCGCAATCCACCAGAAAGATGTACTGGCCCAGCGATTGTTTGGTGGGCCGGGATTCAACCTTGAAGAGGTTGATGCCCCGTTCCGCGAATTCGCCCAATGCATGGTAGAGCAGCCCCGGTGTATCTACATCGAACGTAAAGGCCATGGAAGTCTTGTCCCGTCCCGTGGGCGCATGGTCCGAGAGGGACAAAACCGCGAACCGGGTCACGTTGGCCGCCACATCCTGGATCCCCCGGTCCAGGACATCCACGTCGTTGAGTTCCGATGCCCGCCGTGGCGCTATCGCCGCCGCCGGCACCGGACTGGCCAATGAGTCCGATACGGCCGAAACCGTGCTGAGAGACGCCATCTGTTCGGCCTGAGGGAAGTTCTTCTCAAGATATTCCCGGCACTGGGCCAACGCCTGAGGGTGGGAGTAGACCACCTTGATTTCGGCCGGATCGGTCCCGGGTTTAGCCATCAAGTAATGCTCGATAGGCACCACCACCTCGCCCTTTATGAACAGACTTGGCTGGCCGATCAAGAGGTCGAGGGTAAAGTTCACCGAGCCTTCCAAGCTGTTTTCGATGGGGACCACGCCCTCTTCCAATTCCCCGGCGGCAACGGCTTGGCCCACCGCGGTGATGGTCGGGTAAGGACGAAGCTCGGCCGAAGGGTCGTAGAGCAGACAGGCTTCTTCTGTGTAGGTGCCCGAGGGGCCCAGGAATCCGATGGTGCGGGCCATGGTTAGACCCCGGTTAGGATGTCGTAGAGGATCTGCTCGTCACCCGCCGGAGTGACGGCCACCAACTCATCTTCCGCTTCCACCACCGACCGGCCCGTGGGCAGCATGGCGCCGCTCTTCTTAACCATCAGCGATATGAAGCTGTTTGGCGGAAGCTCGATCTCGTTCAGGCGCTTGCCGATGATGTTGGAGTCCTCCGGGATGGAGACGCTGACCAATTCCATGCCGGGCACCCGCAGGTTCATAAGATGCACCAAAGGACGTCCCGGCACGCCTTCCTCCAGGCTGGCCAGCACCAAGTGGGTCGAGTTCACCACCACGTCGACCCCGACCTCGTGGAAGATGGGCTCGTTCTTGGGGTCCTTGATCAGGGCCATGGTCCGGGGGACCTGGAAGATGTGCTTGGTGATCTGGGAGATCACCAGATTGGTGGCGTCCACCCCGGTCAGACTCACGACCACATCGGCCCGGGTGATGCCGGCGCGTTTCAATGTGACCTCGTCGGTGCCGTCTCCCAGCAGGGCCACGCTGCCCAGTTCCTCGTTTAGAAGTTGGAATCGTTCGGGGTTTTTCTCGACGACGACCACCTCGTGCCCACCGGCGATCAGCGCCTTGGACAGGTGGTAGCCGGACTCGCTGCAACCAACAATCAGTACGTACATCTGGCCCTTTGAATTAGGCTTGTATGGCCTGGCGCACATCCTGCAGCAGGCCGAAGGAATAGCCTACCACGTCCAGGCCCAGGGCTGTATACAGGACCTGTAATTGGGGGCTCCCGAGATGGCACACCACTTTGGGGACGTTGAAGATTTGCTTGGCGATCTGGGCCACCAGGATGTTTTGATGGTCGTCGGCGGACATCGCCAGGAAAACGTCGGCATGATCGATGCCGCCCTCCTGCAGGTAGTCCTGCATCATGGGCTCGGCGGTGAGGACGACTCGCACCCCAGGGTGGGTTGCCACGCTTTCGAGGCAGTCCCGCTCGCTGCCCAGCACGGTTATCTCGTTGCCCTCCCCGGCCAGGTCGGACACCAAACTGGTGGTAAGCCGGTTACAGCCGAATATCAAGACCCGCATGGTCTAGTCTCTGGGGAAAATGGGAGATGGGGCCCGCTCCCGCCAGAACATCACCTGGCATGAGGCGTTGTGGAAGATGTAGGACGCCGTGGTCCCCAGGGTGCAGGAGGCGAACCGGCGTTGGTAGGGCACGCCCACAATCAGGAGGTCCATGAACCGGTCTTCAGATTCCAGGACCACTGCTGGGCCCGCCTGCCTGGCGCGCAAGAACCGGGCTTGGAGGCCTTTGTACTTCTCTTCGGAGGCTATGGCTTCGATCCGGGCCAGGATCTCCTCGCCCTTGTTGATATCCTCGGCGATCTCAGACTCCAAAGACAGTTCCAGCGGGACTTCTATCACATAGACCGCGTGCAGTTCCGTTTTGGATTCCCGCGCCATCTGGCACGCCCACCGAAAGGTGCGTTCACTATAGGGCTTGCCATTCACCGGCACCAGGAGTCGTTTTGCGTCCAATCGCATAGCGGCATACCGCCCTGCATGGGTGACTTAGGCTCGACCACGGTAGTTCCGTTAAAACCGTGGCCAATAATCAATGGCAGATTATACGAGCAACATCGGCCCAATACAATAAGATTTTTGTGAATCTAGGACGGCGCCTGAATCAAGCATCACAAGGCCTGGTTCCCGGCCGTGGAGTGTGGTCTGAAGCGAATATTCCAGACGAATCTCAGTTTGGACATGGGGGTCGTTTAGGTCAAGCCGCGCCCGCAAGCATATATTGGAAGAATCCGGCTCGGTGGAAAATCGGGCGTCTTGGAATCAGGGGCCGTTGCGGTGAGTGTGGCCTTCGGAAGAGGCCGGTTCGAGATGGCGGGCTATTTCGGAAATCTTGCCCAGATGTTCGTTGGTGGCCGCCACAATCAGCACATCGCCGGCCTTGATCTCTTCGTCTTTGGCTGGGTGAAGGAAGGAGGTCCGGCCCCGGCGGATGGCCAAGACGGAGATACCGTGACGGTCGGCCGAGCCGGCCAGCCCTGCTTCTTCCAGGGTATGGCCCAGCATCTCTTCGGGGGGCCGCAACTTGCTGATTCCGAAGTCGGGCACGATCGACATGTAATCGATGACCCCGGTGTCGAAACCCACGTGGGCGGTGCGCCGGGCGCTTTCCGCCTCCGGATAGACCACCCGGTCGACGCCGACCCGCTCCAGCGTGGAGCCGTGCAGTTCGTTGGCGGCGCGGGCGATGATGAAGGGCACTCCCAGGCTCTTAAGCAGCACGGTGACCAGGATGCTGGCCTGGATATTATCGCTGCCCAGACACACGATGCACACATCGTATTCGGCCACGTCCAGCTCTTTCAATATCGACTCATTGGTGGCGTCGGCCCGGACCGAGTAGGTAGCCCGTCCCAATTGGTCTTGGACCTTGGCCTCATCAACGTCGATGGACAAGACATCGTGCCCGCTCTGGTAGAGCTCCTGGGCCAGTGTGGCCCCGAAGCGCCCGAGGCCGATTACGCAAACTTGTTTTTTCACAGCATCACTCTCGTCAGCCTATCTTAACGCTTTCCTGAGCAAAACGGTACACCTCGGCATCTTCATCAGTGGCCAAGGCAAGGGCCAAGGCCACCGGACCCAACCGGCCAACGTACATCAGCACCATGAACAGGATCTTCGCCGCGAGCCCTGTGCCGGGAATTATCCCGGTGGAAGCGCCGGTGGTGCCGAATGCGGATACCGTATCGAAGATGATGTCCATGAATGGTATGTCCGGTTCAAGGGTGGTCAACACCGTGGCGGAGACGACGATCAACGC
Source organism: uncultured Dehalococcoidia bacterium (assembly GCA_964394825.1). Taxonomy (GTDB): domain Bacteria; phylum Chloroflexota; class Dehalococcoidia; order Lucifugimonadales; family UBA3495; genus UBA9611. Next base: position 6,098 of record CAYMZL010000047.1, read on the forward strand.
CAGACCGAGAACGGCGACGGTGAGAGCCCGGTGCAACTGGGACTGGTGTATCTCCCGGCCGAACGCCTCAGCGTGGGCGCGGCCCCGCAGGGAGGAGACCACAGCCGCCATCAACACCGCGAAGGTGGCTACTTTTATGCCTCCGGCCACCGAACCGGCCGCGCCGCCGATGAACATGAGTCCCGCGAACGTTGTCTTGGTTACATCCTTGACCTGGCCGAAATCCATTAACGAGAAGCCGGCCGTGCGTCCGCTCACCGACTGGAAAACGGCGCCCACGATCTTGTCCATCCAACTGAAGCCGCCCATGGTCTCAGAATTGGCGAATTCCGCCAGATACAAGACTCCGGCGCCCAACACCCATAAGAAGATGCTGGTGACCAGGACCAGTTTGGTTTCCAGAGAGAACCGGGCGATCCGGCGTTTGCGGAAGACGTCTACTATCAAGACCCAGCCCAGCCCACCCAGTATGGTCAGGACAGTCATGGTCATCAACAGCGCCGGGTTGGATACGAAGCGGGCGATGCTGCTCCCTCCGGGCACCTCCGGAACGATGTTGAATCCGGCGTTGTTGAAAGAGGACACCGACAGAAAGACCGAATGCCACAGGGACGTTGGGGCGCCCAAAGCGTCGATACCGTGGATCTGCCAGAAGATCACCGCGGTCCCCGCCGCGTAAAGCAAGAACACCACTCCGATCACAGCCCGGCCCAACTGCCGCAAACCCTGCATCTGGTTCACGCCAACGGTGTCGCGCATCAGCGCCCGGGTCAAGAGCCGTTCTTGAAGAGTCGACCTCTGTCCGATCAGCAATAGAATGAAGGTGCTGACGACCATGAATCCCAACCCGCCGACCAGCATCAATACGAATATCACCGCCTGGCCAAAGATGGACCAGTAGGTGTTGGTCTCGACCACGATGAGACCGGTAACCGTCACGGCTGATACCGACGTGAAAAAGGCGGTCTCCAAGGGGGTGAACCCGGAGCCGTGCTGTGCCAGCGGCAGGGTCAGTAGGCTTCCGCCGGCTAGAATCAACAGAGCGAACCCGGACAGAAGGATGCTGGTGGTGCCGAATAACCGCCGCCTTTGGCGAGGCGGCTCCACTTGTTCGGCCGTGGGCGACAGTTCCCGTCGTCTCCGCAGCCGGATGATGTTGTCGACCGGTCTGCGCCGGCGTTCAAAGGCCATCTTCAGCGCCTATCTCGCACGCCCAAGAATAGCTGCTCCGAAATCGGAGACTCGCCGATGAAGATTGGGCAGATTGAAACGGCTAACGGCATCTGAATAACGCGGAATAAAATCCGTGGGAAGACTTGGGGGAAGAGCCTTTGAGGGAAACTGCGTAAAGCGCTTAAAAACGTATATCTACCGACTATTGACGTGGCAATTTGGATTCTAGGATTTGCCCTTTCTTGTGTCAATGAACCCGGAGGTTTGTTTAGTCCAAAAACGCCGATCCCAGGTTCTCCGATTTCGAGACTAGATCAGCTTGTATGCTAATATGATTGACACCGGCACCGCCGGTCTTTCCGGTCTTTAATGAGGAATTGCCGGCGCCCCGGACTTGAGTTGCCCTGTACTTGAGGTGACTATAGATGACCAGCAGCCCCCGGCAGGTCGAACTGGCTTTCGACCCCGCCGCGATCGACCGAAAATGGCAGGCGCGTTGGGAACAGGACGGCCTGCATAAAGTCTCCGACGACGACCCCCGCCCCAAATGGTACGAGATGACCATGTATCCGTACCCGTCGGGCGACCTCCACATCGGTCACTGGTATGCCATGGCCCCGGCCGATTGCCACGCCCGCTTCCGTAGGATGCAGGGCTATAACGTGCTCCATCCCATCGGATTCGACGCCTTCGGGTTGCCCGCCGAGAACGCCGCCATCAGCCGTGGCATCCACCCCTACGAGTGGACCATCAGCAACATCGAGAACATGCGGCGTCAACTTCGCTCTCTGGGGGCCAGCTACGATTGGGACCGAGAGGTTGTCACTTGTCTGCCCGAATATTACCGGTGGAACCAGTGGTTCTTCCTGAAATTCTTCGAAAAGGGCCTGGCCTACCGAGCAAATGCGCCGGTGGTCTGGTGCCCGTCCTGTCAGACGGTGCTGGCCAACGAGCAGGTGATTAACGGCGCCTGTGAGCGCTGCGGCACCGACATCACCCGCCGGGACCTGGAGCAGTGGTTCTTCAAGATCACCGAGTACGCCGACCGGCTCCTCGATTTTGCCGGTCTGGAAGAATGGCCGGACAAGATCCTGACCATGCAGCAGAACTGGATCGGCCGCAGCGAGGGCGTGGAGATATCTTTTGATATCTCCGGGGCCGGTCTGGAAGAGAAGGAGATAAGCGCCTTCACCACCCGCATCGACACCATCTTCGGCGTCACTTTCATCGTTTTGGCCCCGGAGCACCCGTTGGTCCCTCAATTGACCTCCGCGGAGAACCGGCAGGCGGTGGACGAGTACGTCAACCAGGCCCGCCAGACCTCGGAGATCGACCGCCTCTCCAGCGACAAGGAGAAGACCGGCGTGTTCACCGGAAGTTACGCGGTGAACCGTTTGAACGGCGAGCGGGTCCCCATCTATATCGGCGACTACGTGCTCACGACCTACGGCACTGGCGCTGTGATGGGCGTGCCAGCCCACGACGCCCGGGACTTCATCTTCGCCCAAAGATACAAACTGCCCATCCGCACCGTGATCGCGCCCATCGAATGGGACGGCAAAGAGCTCACCGGCGCCTACCTGGGCGACGGCTTCATGACCAACTCCGGCCCCTACGACGGAATGACCGATGAGGAGGGCAAGTCGGCCATCGCCGATGACCTGGAGAAGAAGGGATGGGGTGGCCGGACGGTCTCCTACCGGGTCCGCGACTGGCTGATCTCCCGGCAACGGTATTGGGGCACGCCCATCCCCATGGTCTACTGCGATTCCTGCGGCGTGGTGCCGGTGCCTGAGTCCGACCTGCCGGTGCTCCTGCCCCAGGACGCCGATTTCAAGCCCACCGGCGAGTCGCCCCTGGCTACCAAACATGATTTTGTCCATACCAAGTGCCCCAAGTGCGGGGAGGACGCCCGCCGCGAGACCGACACCATGGACACCTTCATGGACTCGTCCTGGTACATGATGCGCTATCTGGACCCCCACAACTCCGACGGACCAGCCGACCCGAAGCTGCTCAAGCAGTGGATGGCCGTGGACCAGTACACCGGTGGCGCCGAGCACGCCGTGATGCACCTGCTCTACTCCCGTTTCTTCATCAAGGGCCTGCACGACATGGGCCTGGTGGATTTCGACGAGCCCTTCTTGCGCCTCTTCAACCAGGGCGTGATCCTGGGCGCGGACCACGAGAAGATGAGCAAGAGCCGTGACAACGTGGTCAATCCCGATGAGGTGGTCGGCCAACTGGGCGCCGACGCGGTGCGTTGTTTCCTGATGTTCATCGGCCCCTGGGACCAGGGCGGACCCTGGAGCGACGACAGCATCAACGGCACGGCCCGCTGGCTGAACCGGGTCTGGGAGATCGCCGTGCGCGACCCAAGCTTATTGGACGATGGTCCGGTGGATGCAGGCGCGGTGCGGGACACCAACCGGCTGCTGCACCAGACGATCCGCAAGTGCCACAACGACCTGGACCGGTTCAAGTTCAACACGGCCATAGCGTCGCTCATGGAATTGACCAACCATCTGAACCGCGTCTGGGCCGACGGAAGCATCGACGCCGAGACCTGGCGGGAATGCACCGGGATA
>CAYMZL010000048.1:0-9844 GCA_964394825.1 uncultured Dehalococcoidia bacterium
TTGCGGTAGATCTGGAAGCGGTGGCGGGTGGTGTCGGCGATTATCACCCGGTTGTTTTGGCCGATCTTCACGGCGCAGGGCGCCCAGAGGACCCTCTCCGGGGTGAAGTTCCGGATGCCGTTGCGCTGCCGGATCATGTCGGGGTTGGACCTCAGCTTGGCGATGCCCATGGTGGAGAGACCACCGTCCCCGGTGAATTCGGTGATGAACCGGCCCTCCGGCGTCAGCACCTGCACCCGGTTGTTCAGCCAGTCGGCGATGTAGATGTCGCCGTCCTGATCGACGCAGACGCCCGTGGGACGGTTGAACTGGCCCACCGGAGCATTGGTGTAGGTGATGCCGCCCTTCTCCCGGATGATGGAACAGTCGCCGCCCGTTCCCGGCTGGCCACCGGCGCCCGGCGTCCCGAAAGTAGCCAGCCATTTCCCATCGGAAGTGAAAGACTGGACCCGGTCGTTGCGCCAGTCGGCAACGAACACATTTTCCTGGCTGTCCAGGCAGATGCCCCAGGGCAGATTGAACTCTCCGTTGGCGGACCCGGCGGCGCCGAACTTCCCCAGGAACTTGCCGTCCAGGCTGAATTTCTGCACCCGGTTGTTGCGGCTGTCGACGATGTATACGGTTTCGTCTTGGCCGATGGCGATGCCGGCGGGCCGGTCTAGCTCCCCATCTGCGGAGCCGTGGACTCCCCAGTGGGAGACGTACTCGCCGTCTTCGTTGAACTTGGTGATCCGGTGGCGCCACTCGTCGGTGACGTAGACATTGGTGTCTTGGTCCAAGGCGATGCCCACGGGCCAGATGAATTGGCCATCGCCTTCGCCGTAGGAGCCGAACTCGGTGATGTATTCCTCGCCGCCTTGGCCCAGTCTAATCACGGTCAGCCGGGTGCCGTCGGGCCGGTCCTCGCGGCCCCGGTTCACGATGTAGGCGACGTCATCCGATGTCAGGGCGAAGTCGATGGGATAGCGCACCCCGGCCCCCACATGCTCGGCGCGGGCCGCGGTCGATTCGTAGGTGAACGTGCGGTCATTTATCCCAAGAAATACGCTGGCCATGGGCCCACCTTTTATCCGTGGATTCAGTTTACGGAAAGGTCTAAATCGTGCGGGAGGGAATCGTGTAGTCCTTCAGCTTGTTGTAGATCTGTAATCGCATGCGCTGGGTGTCGACGACGATCAGGCGCTGATGGACCGTATCGAAGACCAGGTCGGCGGGCAGTGAGAACCGCCACTCAACTTGGGGGTCTTTGACCTCGCGGCGGCGTCTTACTAAGTCGGGGTTGGTCGAAACCGTCATCTTGGCCCAGTGGGACAGTTCATGGGCGTCTCCCAGCAGGCTGGTGACGAACCGTCCGTCCGGCCCGAACACCTGGACCCGGTCGTTGGACCAATCGCATACATAAACGTCGCCGTCGGAGTCCACAGCCACACCGGACGGGCGGCCCAGCTCGCCACGGCCCGTGCCTTGGCTGCCAAAGGACGCCGCGAATTCGCCTTCCGAAGTGAATTTCTGCACCCGGTGGTTCATGTGGTCGGCCACGTAGACGTACCCGTCGGTATCGGACGCGATTCCCCATGGCGAATCGAACTGGCCTTCACCGGCGCCGAGCCCGCCCCAGGCGGCCAAGGGAGCCCCGTCCTTGGTGACCTTCTGTACCCGGTGGTTGCGGGTGTCCGCGATGTAGATGTCGTCCTGGGGGCCGACAACGATGCCCGAGGGGCCGTTGAACTCGCCATCCCCATCCCCGGAGGTCCCCCAGCACTTCAAGAAATTGCCGTCGCCATCGAAGACGGATACCCGGTTCAACCATTCGTCGGTAACGTAGACCATTCCCTGGCTGTCCACCGCCACCCCGGCCGGCCATATGACCTGCCCTGGGGCGTCTCCGTAAGTGCTAAAATCCGTTACGAACTCCTCTTCTCCCGACACCCCGCCCAGGACCACCTTGCTGATGCGGACGCCCAGGGCCGTCCGGTTCCAGCCCACGTTGGGGACCATCTCGTAGCCACGGTTCACCACATAAGCGGCGTCGGCTCCGGTGGCCACGGCAACTGGGACCCTGAATCCCATTCCCGAGGCTGCGGACCGGCCAACGGCGTGGCTGAAATCGAACACCCGGCCTGCTGCTATCTGCGTTTGCATCGTTTACCTTTGTCCGGTAGTACTACATTTAGGTGAGATGAGTAGTGGCATGCAGTTCACCCCCGCTCTAACTCTCCCCCTCGAGGGGGAGAGAATCACCCCTTCCCCCGTCCCGGGTGAAGGTTGGGTCCGACGAAGTCGAGACTCACGACCGAGTCGGAGATGGGGCGCCGTCAGGAATAAATAAACCGTGGCGCCTCGAAATTTCCTTTTACGATGGGCTTGGCGTCCAGACCGAGCCAGTCTTCCAAAACAGTGGTGTACAGCCCTCGGAAGTCTAGGTTGGGCACCAAATCGCCCTGTTGCAGGTCGCCGGCTTTTCTGGAGGGGTACTCGCCGTACTGCCCGCCCTTGATGGCGTCGCCGATCATGAATGCAGCCCCGGCGGCCCCGTGGTCGGTGCCCGAGCCGTTGTCACGGACGCGCCGGCCGAATTCGGAAAACAGCATCATGACCACGTTGTCGGCGGCGTCGTGTTCCCGGAGGTCGGCGAAGAAGTCGTTTATGGCCTGGGAAACATCGTTCCACAGCGTGGCGTGCATCCCCGTCTGGTTGGCGTGGCTGTCGAAGCTGCCGTGGTCGCAGTAGAAGATCCGGGTGCCCAGCCCAGCCAGGTGCACTTGGGCGATTCCCCTCAACTTCTGGGCGATGGTCGTTTCGGCGTATTCGATGCTGGAGGAGTAGAGCTCAGGGGCGGCCTTTAGGATGTCGGCCCCTTTCATGGCCTCAAGCCCCGTTTGCCCGAGGTATTCGGTCACCACGTCGGCGCCCAACTCGGGGGCGTACATGCGGGAGAAGCGGTCTAGGATCTGTTCCCTTTGCTTCTCTCCGGAGATACCCGTTAGCAGGCCGTAGGATTCCAGATTGTCCACGCAGGCCACCGGCACGCCCGGCAACACCAAAGCCCGGAACAGGCTGGGGCCGAAACTGACGGTGGTGACGATGTTCTCTTTCCCAGGGTCCAGGTCTCTGGTGGCCAGTCCCAGCCAGCCTTCGGTGCCCAGCTTCTCCGGCTCGCAGGTGTGCCAGATGTCCATGGACCGGAAGTGGGAGCGGGGCGAGTCGGGGTAGCCTACGCCGTGCACAATGGCCACCTTACCCTGGTCGTACAAGTCCTTGACCGGCCCCATGGCCGGGTGGAACCCTACGTCGCCGTCGATGCCCAAGACTTGGTCCTCTGGAATGGCCACCGCCCGGCGGCTGTCCCGGTATATGGGGTCGGTGTAGGGGATGACCGTATTCAGGTAGTCGTTGCCGCCGGAAAGCTGAAGAACCACCAGCACCGGGTCTTTCTTGACAGTAGTCATTGGTTTCTCCTAATGACCGAACTTAGCCGTACTGATATTCCTTGGTCGAGGCAATCAGTTGGAGCAGCTCCCCCACCCTTTCGGTGGACGCGGCTGCGTCTTCTTCGGTGTCCCAGCGTATTTCGCCCCGTTGGGCGGCGTGTTCCACCAATTGGTGGTGGGTGGCCGCGCCCGCTTGCACCGGCCCGACCAGGTCCAGGCAACTGTCCACCAGCGCCTCGGGCCCCAGGTTGCCCTGGGCCTGCAGCCGGTCCACTATCCGACGGATTCCAGGCCTGCTGGTGTCGCCCAACATGCCGGCCACAAAGTTGATCCGTTTCATCAGGGAGCCGCTGTTGATCCACTCCACGCCGGTGTGCCAACCCTCTACGCTGGGCGGGTTGAGCAAATCTTGGCCCATGTAGCCGGCCTGTTTGGAAAGGTCGCCGATCCCGGGTGCGGGCAGTATATCTTGGCCCACCAGGCGCAGGGTGCCCACCACCACCTCGGCGGGGCTCTTGATCTTGGTGAAGCGGGCGTTCTTGAAGAAGTCGGAAAGGAACAGCACCCGCAGGACCGAGCGGATGTCGTAGTTGGACTCGGTGAACGCCTTGGCCAAGGTTTCAACGGCCTGGGGGTCATTGGGAGGGGTCACGGACCAGGCGGGGACCTGAGGCTCGTCGGCCACGAAGAAATTATAGAGGTGCCGGGCGATGAACTCGGCCGTGGCCGGCTGCCGGCAGATGATGTCGATGATGTCCTCGCCGTTGAACCTCCCGGTGTGGCCCAGGAAGGTCTTTTCGCCGTCGTCGTGGTCCTCTTCCTGGTATTCGAACTCCCAGTCGAACCTGCTGTAGTAATTCCGGGGAGGCACGGCGCAGATGGTCCATCCGGTGAAGGCCCTGGAGCATTCCATAACGTCGTCTTCGGTGTAGTTGCCCACACCCATGCTGAAGAGCTCCAGCAGTTCCCGTCCCCAGTTCTCGTTGACGCCGGACCCGTGGTTGTCGCAGTTATCCAGCCAGTAGATCATGGCCGGGTTCTTGGCCAGCGCCACCAGCATGTCCCGGTAGCTGCCCATCCCCTTTTCACGGAACATGTCGACCTGGGCGATCAACTCGTGCCAATGGTCCACCTTGGACTGGCCGGTGGCGAATAACTGATGCCAGAAGAGGACCATCTTTTCTTCCAGGGGGAGCCCGGTGTGTATCATGTCGTAGAGCCAGGCTGAGCCCCCCATGCCCGGTGAGGTGATCGGGCGCCGGAAGCCTGGATGATACCGGAGGAAGTACTCCCGGTCGGCCCGTTCTCCCACGGGGTTGAGCAGCTCCTCCACCGTGGCCTCATACCCCTTGTCGGCCCGCCGTTCCAACTCGTCTCGATCGGCGCCAAACCCGGCGCGCCGCATCAGATGGGCTATTAAATCGATGCTTTCACTGGCCATCGTATTAACTCCGGAATACCGATGCGTCCGGAAAAACGGCCGATTGCATGCGTTCTTCCGGCGGTTCGCCATGATATTTCAAATCTTGAGGCCCATTTTCCTGGCCGACAAGCGGCGTGTCAACCCCATTCGGCCGCACTTTCGCCTCCGGGGGGCCTTCCTCAAAAGTAAAACCGCCCGTGTTATTGCTTCATGTACGCCACCCGCTGTCACCCTGACCCCGGCCGCAGTCGGGGGAAGGGTCTCTTTGTTCTTGGGCAGTGTTGGTGTTTTGGCAACGAGATTCTTTCCTCCCGATACCGATCGGGACGTCGGGAACGCCTCAGAATGACAGTTTTGAGGCAAAGCCCCGCCGAGGCGCGGGAGGTCGAGGATGGGCTCATAAAATGTTTCCTAAAACCCGGCCGCTCCCGCGGCTTTCCGCATGGTGTCCAGGTATTCGTTGCTGGAGGTCTGGATCAGGGTCTGGACGGTGCCGTGGAAATACTGGACGCCCAGGCCCAGGAACTTGGGCACCAGATTTTCTGGGCAGCTTACCCCGGCGACGCGGCCCGCCTTGCGGATGATCTCCACTCCCTGCTCCATGACCTCCTGGACCTCCGGGTGGGTCTGCTGGCCCACGTATCCCATGGACTGGGACAGGTCCCCGGAGCCGATGAAGAACACGTCCACCCCCTCCACCTGGACCATGGCTTCCAGGTTTTCGATGGCTTCCACCTCTTCCAACATCAGGCAGACCAGGGTGTTCCTGTTGGCCTCTTCCGCGTAATCTTCGGTGGAGCCGGAAAAGCCGAATCCGGCGGGGCGGCTGCGGCTGAATATGCCCCGGGTGCCCAGGGGGTAATACTTGACGGCCTCGACGGCGTTTTGGGCCTCTTCGGCCGTATTGACGTGGGGGACCTGGACGCCCCAGGCGCCGCGGTCCAGGAAGGGGCAGATGAACTCCAGCTCGTTGCCGATGGGGCGCACGATGGGCGCCATGCCCGTTAGCTCGGCCGCCCGGATCATATCTTCCGAATTGTCCACCGTTACGGAACCGTGCTCGTTGTCGATCAATATCCAGTCGTAGCCCAGGCACCCCAGCATCTCAACCATGGTGGCTGAGGGAAATGTGATCATGGTGCCGAAAACCGCCTTTCCGTCATTCAACTTCTGTTTTAGGGTATTCTCACGCATCGGGCCTCTCCATACGGGACCGCGCCTAATTTTGGCTGGAGTATACTACGCGGGGCATCATGGAGCGCCCGATGAACCGTGGGTTGGAATTCTGCTGGTTCGGATGCAGGAGCCGGACGGAATACAGGCGGAAGACGGATGAAAGATGGATGACACTGATTCAGAGATGAGGGAGAGCCGAGGCGGGCCTGAGTCCAGCGATTCTCAGATGCCCGTCATCCTGTCTTTCGTCGTCGATTGGGCCAACATCGTTACCCTGTTGGGGCTATGCAGCGGGGTTCTCGCAATCTTCTTCGCGCTGGAACAGAATTATCCAGCAGCAATCATCGCGATTCTCTGGGCCGTTATCTTTGACTGGTATGACGGGGTGGTCGCCCGCGCCATGCCGGGAAGAAGCGAGGCCCACAGATCGATCGGCGCCCACATGGATTCTCTGGTGGACCTCGTCACCTCGGCGGTGGGCCCGGCGATCCTCCTACTTAGTATCTCGGATTTCAGCGCCTGGGCCTATCCGGGAGCGTTGGCGATCATCATGGCGGGTGTGCTCCGTCTCTCGTACTTCGATGTGTTCGGCGTTGACAGCAACGGCACCATTGCGGCGATAACGATAGACAATTCACCGATCGTTGTTTCGTTGGTTTTCTTCTTGGAAACCTTCCTGGACCACAATACCTTTGTGGCCATCCTCTACGCTGCCATCGTGCTAATGGCGTTCTTACATGTGGCGCCATTCCGCACCCGCAAGGCGGGCCGAATCTGGTACTACATCTTTACGGCCTACGCGGTGATGGCGACCGGGGGTTACTCTTACATCCTGTGGACCCAATAGCTTAACCGCGCCCCGCAAGACCGCATTTGCCCCATGCTAGCTTATGGGCCGTAGCCTAAAAAAGTGGTTTTGAAGTTTAGGCCAGGGGACATTCAAGCGGGAAAACGCCTGCGGTAAAGCCCAGAAGCTGATTGGCGCGGCCGCTCTCAGCGCCGACCAGGTGACAGAGCCAAGCAGAAGAGAGTCCTTGGGCAAGAAGGGCAGCCATCTGCGGCGGAGGTCGATCACTTCCTCGGCAATCGCCAAGCAGGTATAACCGAAGTTCCGGCGTACTTCCACGTCGGGGATCCCTGCTTCGTCAAAGAGCTGCCGGTAGACGTCGATGCTTCGGTAGACCACTTGGTATTCGCCTTTGGGAGTCAGCACTCCCTGTCTCACCGTGGACTCCCGGAGGATGATGGCGCCCCCTTCGCTGAGACGCGATTTCAAGCTGTGCAGCAGCCCCACCACGTCGGTGTCCCCCTGATACATCAGGAGGCCCCCCAGGAAGATAAATTCGAAGGGCCCGTCGGGCAGGTCTTTCCGGCCGTCCCCCTGAAAAATCCGAGCGTTCGGCAGGTGGGCAACCCGCTCCTGCGCCGCTTCGACCATCAGAGGGCTGCGCTCCACTCCAACGACGGACTGGAAGCGGTTGGCGAAAATCTCGACCCACGCCCCGGCGCCACAACCGACGTCAAGCACTCGCCCGGATTCACCCACCGCGTCGAGCCATGGGCTGATCGTTCCCAACTCCTTGCTTAGCCGGTACTCAAGGGCACTCGATGGCAGGTTGTGCTCGTGGGACATCATGCTCATCGCAGCGGGAGCCGTACCGCCGGCGCCATCGAAATAGCGCTTGACGGCATCGTCGTCTATCTGCTTCTCGGACGACGGTTCACGTTCCAGTGCCATTAAGGCGGCCTCCCTTCGGGTTATTCTCCCGCAATCGGCATCCTCAGCGTATCGCATCCGGGAATCACAGGAGTATACTACGCGGCAAATTGCGGGGTGACCAACCAATTGCAGGCGGGAGCGGAGCGGGACTTGGACTGGTCCAAAGTTGCAAATTGCGTCCATAACCAGGCGTTGATATAATGATGATTATCCCGAAAGGTGATAGTGAGGGATAGGCTCGGCGGCACCTGCAGGAATCTCAATTTCGCCCATTAAAATTGGGGGTGCGATATGTTCCCAGAGGTGACACTGGTAACGCCCACTCGTGAAGATGTTCAGCGGCTGGCTGAATGGCTCAAGGATCCCGAGGTCAACGCGGTCTGGTACGGCGTTGGGGATGACGGCAAACCCCTGCATACCAGTTACACTCCGGAAGCTATCCTGGCCGGTGGTTCCGAGGAATGGGACCAGGTCTTCAACGACGAGAACCGCGCCATCTTCTCCGTTTACACCGCAGACGGCGAGCACATAGGAGAAGGGCAACTGCTGATCGAACGGCCGCTGCTGGAGGCCCGAGCCGACCTCTTGGTGGGCCGCAAGGACCTCTGGCACCGACATTACGGCACCAGCGCGCTCATCGGCCTGTTGGACCATGCCTTTGGCCCCTTGGAGCTCCACCGCGTCTGGGTCGATATCCCCGAGTATAACGAGCCCGGCATGCAGATGGCCCAGCACGTGGGATTCGTTCTGGAAGGGCATCTGCGCAAGACCCACCGCAAGAATAATGAGTGGTACGACTCCGCCGTTCTCGGTCTGCTGTCTGAAGAATATCCCAGACGCCGCGCCAGGCTGATGGAGACCACAGCCGGTTAGGCCCCTTGGTATCAACGGTCCGGCCTCTGCAGGGCACACCGACCTGAATATTAGGAGGGACCAGTAATGCCAGTAATCACCATTAACGGCCCCATTGGATGCGGATCGGTCACCATCGGCCAGATGGTGGCCGAAGAACTGAATCTGAATTTCGTTGACCGCATGATTTTCACCGAGGCGGCGCGCATAGTCGGCACCCCGGTGGGCGCCCTGATCGCCAAGGAGCAGCGGGTGGACCGGTTCCGTGACCGCTTGGGCCGGTTCGTTCAGACCATGCTGGAGCGCTCCGCTATGTCGGGCGTGAGCGGCGAGCCCTACTTCGGCCGGGGCATCGAGAACCTGCCTCCCGAGACCTACATGGACCTGACCGGCGAGGGTGGCGGCGTGACCCAAAAACTGGACGACAAGACCTTCATCGATGCCATGACCAAGGTCGTGAAGGACATCCACACACAGGGCAACGCAGTGATCATTGGCCGCGGCGCCAACCAGATTCTGGCCGACGCCCCACAAACCCTGCACGTTGGTTTGCTGGCGCCCATGGAAGTGCGGGTCGAGACCTTGATGACCCGGGAGCACTTCGAACGGGAAGAGGCCGAGATCCACGTGGTTGAGCTGGAACGGGCCCGGGAGGACTTCGTGCAGAAGTTCTGGAAGGTCCACCCCAACGAGGCCGGGCATTACCACATGATGTTGAACATGGGAAAGATGACCCCCAAGACCGCGGCGGAGGTTATCGTCCACGCAGCAGGTGACCTGACCTCTTGATCTTGGGTAGGCCAACCCGGAGACTGATAAATAGGGGAACGGGTGTCACCCGTTCCCCTATTTATATTGATAATTTTGGCCGGAATGGTGGCCCATAGTTGTTTCCCTTTTCCGACGCCAGCGTCCGCCACCAGACCTTTCCCTACGTAAACGCAGCCCTCATCGGCATCAGCGTTTTGGTGTTTCTCTACGAGATGTCCCTGAACGGGCCCGGCATTCTCACAGGCGGCGCCGGGCTGGACCTGAGAATCTTCTTTTTCAAGTGGGGGTTCCTGGCCGAGGAACTGACGTCCGGGCAGGCCGCTGGCTTTCCCATCGAAACCCCGGTTCCAACCGTGCTCACCATCTTCACCTCCATGTTCATACACGGCGGTTTCATGCATCTGGCCGGCAACATGATGTTTCTCTGGGTGTTCGGCGACAACATCGAAGACCGCCTTGGCCACGTCAAAT
>CAYMZL010000049.1:0-9840 GCA_964394825.1 uncultured Dehalococcoidia bacterium
TCGTTGCGCCTTCCGTCAGCCCCGTCAGTGCTTCAACCAAAGGCATTGGTATAGGCAGGTCGGCAGTGTAGCCCAGCGGGGCCAAAGCGACCCTGATGTCCGGAGGTAGTGCATCCACCGGACCGCGTAAAGCGTTGAATAGGGATTCAGTCCTAGGAATCTGCAGTCCGGCTGTCTGCTTTTGGAACCGTTCCAACTCTAGCGGATTGGGCGAGGCCCGCAGTTCTTCCAGCAGCCTCTCGGGGGTTTCCCCCGAAGAATCGAGTTGCACCGCCAAAGCTTCCACGGCTCGTGGAAGGCGGCCGACTTCCTCGACGATTTCGAGGAACACGGGTTGCATGGCATCATGGCGGCGGCTCCGGCAAAGAAGCCGGACCGCTGCATCGGAGTCGAGAACCCCTACCGGCTGGAAGCTCACCCTATCTGGGACAATGTTGACCCGACCATCCTGAGAAGTGACCAGTAGCGAAATTTTTCCGGTTTCGCCCAGCAGTGTGTTCAACTGGTCTAGGTCGGGCAAGTTGTCGACAACCCAAAGGGTCTTGGCAGGCAACCCTTGGATCCGCCGGCGGATCTGGAGAAGCAGTTCATCATCGCTCCGTTCCCCTCGTTCGATACCCAGATGGGGAGCCAAGGACATCAAGGATTGCTCAGCGGTCCCGCCTCCAGGCGTCCAGAAGCCTTTGCGCTCGGACTTTTGAACGAACTCAGCAGCTAGTTGAGATTTGCCGATACCGGGTCCCCCAGAGAGCACCACCACGTTCAGGCGCTTAAAGCCGTCAGAGATTTTCTTTCGCTCCGATTCCCGCCCAAAGAACCGGTCACCGATGGACCGTGGTCGATCAGCCCAATAGGTTATCTCGGACTTCCAAACGGCGTACCCACCATTCCTTTGTTCCAACCACCGTTTCAATGGCGGGATAACCTTGCCAATCAAACCTGCTATTGCGAAAATCAGTTCAGGAATTCCCATCGTGCCACCTAGTGGGCGTCTACCGTAACCAGCTTCGCTAGGACTATCCAAGATAGTAACACGGTGATATTCGATATTTAACGGAAGGATGTCCGTACCATTCCCGGCCCAACCAACCTTGAGTGGCCCCATATATATTGGGTACAATTGGTGGGCCGAGCCGACCTGGGGACCAGGTTATGTCAATTGACCCCTTTAATCGGCGGCTCAGCGATTTTTTGGAGTTGGACATGCCTAGCAAGGATAAAAAGCAGTGGCGGCGGGATACTTTGGAGCCTTCGGTTAAGAAATTCCCGGAACGGCGCGAAAAGTTCCAGACCGACAGCGGTCTTAACATCGACCCGCTGTACAGCCCCGAAGACCTGCAGGCTCAGGGTCTGGACTACGAAAAAGACCTGGGTTATCCGGGCGAGTACCCCTACACCAGGGGCGTCCAGCCCAACTCCTACCGGGGCCGGGTCTGGACCATGCGCCAGTACTCGGGTTACGGCACCGCCGCCGAAACCAACCAGCGGTTCCGCTATCTCTTGGACGAGGGCCAGACCGGCCTGTCCATCGCCTTCGACCTGCCCACCCAGATCGGCTACGACTCGGACCACCGTCTGGCCAAGGGCGAGGTGGGCAAGGTGGGAGTGCCCATCTGCAGCCTGGAGGACATGGAGACCCTTTTCGACGGCATCCCCATGGACCGGGTCAGCACCTCCATGACCATCAACTCCACCGCTTCCTTGCTGTTGTGCTTCTACATCGCGGCGGCCAGGAAGCAGGGCGTCTCCCAGGACCAGATCAGCGGCACCGTGCAGAACGACATCCTCAAGGAATACATCGCCCGGGGCACCTACGCCTACCCGCCCCGGCCCTCCATGCGCCTGGTGGTGGACATCTTCAAGTACTGCGCCGAGAACTTGCCCAAGTGGAACACCATCAGCATCTCCGGCTACCACATGAGTGAGGCCGGGGCCACGGCGGTACAGGAACTGGCCTTCACCTTCTCCAACGCCATCGCCTACGTTCAGGCCGCCCTGGACGCCGGCCTGAAGGTGGACGACTTCGGCCCCCGGTTATCCTTCTTCTTCGTGGCCCAGAACAACCTGTTTGAACAGGTGGCCAAGTTCCGGGCGGCCCGCCGGATGTGGGCCCGGATAATGAAAGAACGGTTCGGGGCCAAGGACCCGCGCTCCATGATGCTGCGGTTCCACACCCAGACCTCCGGCGTGAGCCTCACCGCCCAACAGCCCGACAACAACCTGATCCGCTGCACCATTCAGGCGTTGTCGGCCATCCTGGGCGGCTCTCAATCGATCCATGTGAACTCTCGGGACGAGGCCCTGGCCCTGCCGACCGAGGAATCGGTGCAACTGTCCCTCCGGACCCAGCAGATACTGGCCCACGAGAGCGGGGCCGCCGACGTTGTCGACCCGCTGGGAGGCTCGTATTACGTTGAGCACCTGACCAGCGAGTTGGAGGCCAAGGCCTTGGAATATATCAAGCGCATCGACGACATGGGCGGCTCGGTGGCAGCCATCGAGCAGGGCTTTCAGGTTAGGGAGATCGGGGACGCCGCCTACCAGCACCGGCAGGAAGTGGAGTCGGGCGACCGGACCATCGTGGGCGTGAACCGGTTCACCACCGAGGAGCCTCCCATCGAGGGGCTGATGCGGGTGGACGAAGAGGCCGCCCGGACCCAGGTTAAACGGCTAAAACGGCTCCGGCGGGAGCGGGACAACGGCGCGGTGAAGGCCGCACTGGAGCGGCTGGAAAAAGTGGCCAAAACCGATGAGAACACCGTACCGGCCATCCTGGAATGTGTGGAGAGTTACTGCACCCTGGGCGAGATCAGCCAGGTATTCCGCGGAGTCTTCGGAGAGCAGGAAGGGGTCATCACTTTTTAACCGGCCGGCCGGCTCAGCCGGGGTTTCTACCGTCCGGCGGACTCACAGGTCCATGATGCCAAGTGGGCATAACCGGGCCCAGTAAACATAACCGGGTATAAATGGAGAAATGAAATGCCTGATTTGATACTGACTGAAGAAGAGCAGATGCTCCAAACAACGGTCAGGGACTTTGTCGACCGCGAGATAGCCCCCAGGGCTAAAGAGTCGGATGAGAAGGGCGAGTTCCAATGGGACAACTGGCGCGGCCTTGCCGACTTGGGGCTCACCGGCCTGGGCATCGACACCAAATACGGGGGCAGCGGCCCGGCCGGCTATCGTCAGGTGGCCATCGCCGCCGAGGAAGTGGCCCGGGGCGACGCCTCCACCAGCGTGAGTTGGCTCGCTCACCTGGCCCTGGGAACAGCCTGCATCGCCCGGTTCGGCACCGGCGATCAGAAGGAACGGTTGCTCACTCCTCTGGCGTCCGGAGAGGGGGTGGCCGCATTTGCCTTGACCGAACCCAGCGGCGGTTCCGACGCGGCCGCGCTCCAGACCGCCGCCACCGAGCGCGACGGGACCTACTTCCTCAATGGAAGCAAGATGTTCATCACCAACGGTTCCGTGGCATCGACCATCGTGGTCTTCGCCACCGAGGACCGGTCCAAGGGATATAAGGGCATCAGCGCTTTCCTGGTGCAGAAAGACTCGCCGGGGCTGACCATCAACCCCATGCACGGCAAGCTGGGCATGCGGAGCTCCACCACCGATGAGATCGTCTTCCAAGACACGCCGGTCAGCTCCGATAACCTGCTGGGCGAGCGGGGGCGCGGATTCAACCTGGCCATGGAGATACTGACTCAAAGCCGCATCATCATCGCCGCCCAGAGCGTGGGCATCGGCCAGTCGGCCCTGGAGGCCGCGGTGCGTTTCGCCCAACTGCGGGAGACCTTCGGCAAACCCATCGCCCAACACCAGGGCATACAGTTCATGCTGGCCGACATGGCCGTGGGCGTCCACGCGTCACGGGTGGCGACCATGAACGCCGCAAGCCTGATGGACGAAGGGCTGCCCTTCCTGCAGGAAGCGTCCATCGCCAAGTTGATGGCGTCCGAGATGTGCATCGATGTGGCCAGCAAGGCCATCCAGATACACGGCGGGGCCGGTTACTTCCAGGAGGCCGGGGTGGAGCGGATTTTCCGGGACGCCCGGGTGACTACCATCTATGAAGGAACTTCGGAGGTCCAGCGCCTGCTCATCGCCAAGCAACTGTTGGCCCAGTACCCGGTATAACGCCCCCACCTTGATCCTCCCCCCAAGCCTTTGGGGGAGGAGACTATTATATAAGGAGACAATCTCAACGTGACCGAGGTCTGCACCGTTAACTACATCGACCACGTGGGCGTGGCCGTGAAAGACATCGAGGCGTCTTTGGCGTTCTTCAAGAAGGTCTTCGACGTGTCGGACGCCCCGATCGAACTGTTGGAAGACCAGGGCGTCCGCGCCACCCTGATCGAGGTGGGCCAGACGCGGCTGGAGCTGCTGGAGCCCACCGGTTCGGAATCGGGCGTCGGACGGTTCATCGAGCGCCGGGGCGAGGGCCTGCACCACCTGGCCTTCAACGTCACCGATATCTCCGGGAAGCTGCGGACGCTGCGGACGCTGGGCGTTGACATGATCGACCAGACTCCCAGGGAGGGCCTGTCCGGCGCCATCGCCTTTGTCCATCCCAGGTCGGTGTTCGGCATATTGACCGAACTGGTGGAGAGCAATCCCAAATCATGAATGAGATGAAAAAACGGGCTGGGAACCATGCCAGATAACCGTCCCCATGACAACCGTCCCATCAGGGTGCTGGTGGCGAAACCGGGACTGGACGGTCACGACCGAGGCGCCAAGGTCATCGCCAGGGCCCTCCGGGACTCGGGCATGGAAGTGATCTACACCGGCATCAGGCAGAGCCCTCAGATGATTGCTCAAGCCGCGACCCAAGAAGACGTGGACGTGATTGGGATGAGCATCCTCTCCGGCGCCCACCTCGAGATATTGCCGGAGATCATGGGTCTGCTGCGGGAGCAGGGCATGGACGACGTGATCGTGGTGGTCGGTGGAATCATCCCCGAGGTTGACCGCCAGCCGTTGAAAGACCTGGGCGTATCCGAGGTATTCGGTCCCGGTACGTCTACCGGCGCCATCGTCGAGTTTATCCAAGCGAGCGTCAGGGACCGGGCCGGGGCCTAGTAAGACCCCTCTGGGTTGCCCGCCGTTGTCATAGACATAACACGGCGGTCCAAGTGACGAACAAAAAGGGAATCGCCACGCCCGAAAAACCATTTACCCTTGACATTTAACCATGGGGGGTAACTATAATTACCACCGGCCATCAACGCGTTCTGGACAGGCTCGATGCATTACAACTTGGCTCAGTTGTTGAAAGAGCCTACCGGATCGACGAGAGACTACGAAGTAGACGACTCGTTTGCTGGCCCTGAGAATAGCACGGACCGGGCCCACGGATGGGTCCGGGTGATTCGGACCCATCAAGGTGTGCTGGTGCGCGCCGAGCTGGAGACCCAGGTCAAGTTGACCTGCAGCAGGTGCATCGGCCAGTTCGAATTACGCTCCGTGTTGATAATGGAAGAAGAGTCCTTCCCGACGATTGACCCGGCGACGGGTAGGAAGACACAGCCCCCGGAAGAGGCGGAGGGCGTGATTCACCTCGATGCCCAGCATGTTCTGGACATGACCGAGGTGGTGCGCCAGTACGTTTTGACCGAGGCACCGATAAAACCATTGTGCCGTGAGGATTGTCCGGGCTTGTGCCCGGGATGCGGGAGCAATTTAAACAAGGAAAAATGTAAATGTAACGCAACTCCAGTGGATTCCCCGGTGGGGATCTCGGCGGAGTTGTTGACTGAGAAGCGGGAATAGCCGGCCTTCTCTTTTTCGCGATACTACATTAATACTCGAACGGTTCTTTACCTTGGGCGATTTCCTAGAACCGTGACTATCTCCCCTTCTTAGCCTCTCATGTTGGCAAAAGTGTACACCTTGGCGTCTGCCTGGTAGAATGACCGGCGGCGATATATGGCGTGCCGACCAAAGAAAAAGGACGTGACCAACCATGGGTGCGGTACCCAGAAAAAAATTGACCAGGGCTAGGAAGGGCCGCCGATTGGCTTCATATAGGCTCAGTCCGATGCATCCGGCTTTGTGCCCCCGCTGCCGCGGCGCCAAGAGGCCGCACGTAGTATGCCCTCATTGCGGATTCTACCGGGGACGCCAGGTCATAGAGGAGACGGTCTAACCAGGCCTGGAGGCATCGCGCCTCAGTTTGTCCATGTCTTCCAGGCTCAGACCATGAGTTATGTCCGTTAAGCACGAAAAAAGGGGAATAGAGGAATGGTTTTCCGGTTGTACTTTTTTGACGCTCTGCCCTAAAATCCCTAGGGTGTCGAAAACCGGCGTGAGCCGGTGGAGGTAGCTACGAGTACCGAAGAAGCGAATAACCGGGCGTATGTGTTCCCTGGACAAGGGTCGCAGAGCGTCGGCATGGGGGCTGAACTCTTCGAGTCGTCTCAGGCCGCGCGGGAGACCTTTGAAGAAGCAGACGATAGTCTGGGGTTCCCACTGTCCCGTTTGATATTTGAAGGACCAGCCAAGGATCTTCAGAACACGGCGAACTCCCAACCGGCAATCATGACCGTGAGCGTTGCCGCTTGGCGGACTTGGCAGGAGATGCAGGGCCCGCAGGCGATGGACGCCAAGGCTGTCGCCGGCCACAGTTTGGGCGAATACACCTCCCTGGTGGCGGCCAACGTCATCGAATTTTCCGATGCCGTGCGGTTGGTCCGCAAGCGCGGTGAATTGATGAACCAGGCTGCGGTCAACCGCCCCGGCGCCATGGCGGCCATACTGGGGCTCAATGAACTGGCCTTCGCGCAGATCTGCGACGAAACCGGTGTGGAACTGGCGAATATCAACACCGACGACCAGGTCGTGATCAGCGGCGACAAGATTGCCGTGGCCCGGGCCATGGACCTGGCCTCCGCCCGCGGCGCCAGGAAGACGATACCTCTGCCCGTCAGCGGGGCGTTCCACTCCTCGCTGATGGTTGAAGCGAAAGCAGGTCTGGCCGACGCGGTCCAGGCCCTCAACTTCAAAGCGCCCAAGATGCCGGTTGTTGGCAATTGTGATTCCAAGCCGTTGTCCACTGCGGACGAGATTCGCGCCGAGTTGGTAAACGGCCTCTGCCAGTGCGTTCAGTGGAAGGATTCAGTCCGCCATCTAGTCGATTCTGGGGTGACCCAGTTTGTGGAGTTTGGCTCCGGCGGTGTGCTGGCAGGTCTGATCAAAAGAATCGACCGGGGAGTCAAGGTATCCACCGTGTCAGACACCGCTTCCATGCGGAAGCTGGCCGAAGACGAAGCCTAGACCGCTCGGGGTTTTATCGGTGACCCATGGTAAGGGTTAAATACACGGACCAAAGGCGACGATCAAGAACAGCGGCGCTGCAATCCCTGTTCGCTGCCGATGTGCGGGGCATCTGGAATGACCTGCAATTGCAGTGGTTGGACGAGGACGAAGAGTTGCCCGACAGCACGATAGGGTTCGCTCAGAAGCTCCTGAGCGGCGTGTCTAAAAGCCGTTCAGGGTTGGACAACGTGATCACCCGCTACGCCCCGGCGTGGCCGGTGAGCCAATTGTCGGTCATTGACCGCAATATCCTTCGCATAGCTTTATTTGAACTTATCTACACCCCTGGGACTCCAAGAAAAACGGCCATCAACGAGGCCGTGGAGTTGGCGAAAATCTTTGGTAGCGATAGTTCGGCACGGTTCGTCAACGGAGTTTTAGGCTCCGCTATGTCAGGACTGGAGTCGGGAGAGATCGCCCCCATCGAGCCGGTGCCTGAAGGGAGATGATTCATTGACCACTGTATACGACAGAGTTAAAACCATCGTGGTCGATAAGTTGGGAGTTGACGAGGACGAGGTGACCGAGTCCGCGTCTTTCATCGAGAACCTGAATGCTGACTCCCTCGACCTTGTGGAATTGATCATGGCGTTTGAAGAGGAGTTCTCCACCGACGATGCTCAGTTGGAGATATCCGACGAAGATGCCGCCAATATCGCGACGGTCAACGATGCGGTAAAATATCTGGTGGATCACGGCGTTAAAGACTAAAGTCTGATTGGCCGGTACCTGGCTGTGGGCTGCGGTGCGGCGGTGGTGGGAGCCGATAATTGAAGATCACCACTTCGGGACACGATTCTGGTTTCGCCTTTTCCCCTGCCGCCCCATTCCTGCGGTTGCTTGACACCTCAACCTCCCATTGCCTAGGTCCACACAGATCAACGGGTAAAAATGGTGTATTCCGTGCCTGGTATTATCGATTGTAGGCGTGGCAGCCGGGTAAAAAAGCAGTTCTCTGCAATTCGTACTTCTCAAATAGAACGGTCAAACGGCGCCGCCGGCGGCCCCGGTATCGGCCGCGTACCCCAGTTGGCTTAATCAGTCGAACCGGGAGGTTGGAAACCATGACTATGTTTGATGGGACTGGCGATGAGTCCGGCATTGACAGGCAACCTGAAAGAATAAACGCCACCGGCCCCGATAACACCGGCGTTGGCCCGCCTGCCGGTGTTGATCCAGGGGTTAGTTCAATGGAGACCCTTGATCAGGTGGCCGACCTGGTCAGGAATTGCACCGATTGTCCCCTGTCCGGAGGCCGCACCAACGCGGTGCCGGGGGAAGGCAACCCCCAGGCCGAGGTTATGTTCATTGGCGAAGGTCCCGGCTTTCAGGAAGACCGGCAGGGACGCCCATTTGTCGGTCCCGCCGGTAAATTATTGGATGGCCTCTTGGCGTCCATCGGCACCAACCGGGAAGATGTATTCATCGCCAACGTGGTCAAATGCCGGCCCCCAGACAACCGGGACCCGGCCCCGGCGGAGATGGCCGCCTGCACCAAATACCTGGACCGGCAGATAGAGCTGGTCAACCCCAAACTCATCGTCACCTTAGGCCGGTTCGCCTTTGGGCGGTATTTCCCCGGGGAGGGCATCACCAAGGCCCGGGGGAAATTGAGAGAGAAAGACGGGCGAAATATCTTCCCAGTGCTTCACCCAGCCGCAGTGTTGCGCCGGGAAGAGCTAAGGCCCACAATGATAGACGACTTCAAAGCGATTTCGGAGATATTGGAAGGCGGAACGGAGGGTCCGGACAGAGTGCCGGACGCCAGGGAGCCCGACGGCATTGCGCCCGAGGTCCCACAACCAGCACAGTTGTCCTTTGTTGACCGCCAAGGTCTCGCAGCCGTTCCTGAGGCGTCGGCCGAGACATCCACCGTCAACGTGGAAGAAGCATCCCGGCCCGAGCAGTTGACCCTGTTCTAAGAACCGGCCGGCAAACCAAATCTAGGAACGATTAACACGGTGACATCTCCGCTACGCATCATTCCCTTGGGGGGCCTCGGGGAAATCGGCAAGAACATGATGGCCCTGGAGTACGAAGACGACATCATAGTCGTCGACTGCGGGGTCCAATTCCCCGAAGAAGGAATGTTTGGGGTCGATCTGATCATCCCCGACGTTTCCTACCTGGTGGAGCGGGCCGATAAGGTCCGCGCCATCCTCATCACCCACGGCCACGAAGACCACATCGGAGCGTTGCCGTTCATCCTGCCGAAGCTGCAGGTCCCGGTCTATGCGCCGCGCCTGGCCCACGGCCTGATCACCGCCAAGTTGAAGGAACGGCGGGCGGCCCGCGACGCGGTCGTACAGGCCATCGACCCCGGTGTGATTCACCACATCGGCGAAAGCTTCGAAGTCTCGTGGTTCAGGGTGTGCCATAGCATCCCCGACGCCATGGGCATTGCCATTGGCACCCCAGTGGGCACTGTGATTCACACCGGCGACTTTAAGATTGACCACACCCCGGTAGACGGCCGCATCTTCGACCTGCCATCCCTGGCCCATTATGGCGACGACGGTG
>CAYMZL010000050.1:0-4230 GCA_964394825.1 uncultured Dehalococcoidia bacterium
CCTGACGTTGAGAGCCGAGGGGTTCTGGTAAGAGAGGGCACGGAGTTCCTCGGGGAAACTGGCGAGGACGGCCAGCCCGTCAACTATACCGCCGACAACGATCTCATGGTGCGCGGCGCCAGGGTCGCTTCGCTGGCCACGCTGAATTTCGAGAGCGATTCTGATAAATCGCCCGAACTCGAACTGAATTATTACTCGGGCGCCAAATCAAACGAGATACCTGTGTTGTCCGCAGCCGCCGCCATGGGCGACGCGGACCCCAAGGCGTGGCCGGTTTTTGGCGCGCCCAAGATTGATGAGGAAAAACACCGGTTCGCCGACGCGGAGATCGGTTTCGCGTTTGCGAGCCCGGTTCTATTCCTCAAAGAAGGCGAGCGGCAGATCACCTTCAGCTTTACGTTGGAACACCGGGACACTGCCACGTCTGTGGCGAGCGGCGTTGATCAGTACTTCGACTCCTTTCTTGACCAGTTGGCGAGCCTGCTGCGCTATCCGTCCAGACAGGATGCCTTTTATAAGGCTTTCCACGAGATGTTCACCATTTATCTAACCACTGAAAGCGGGTGGTACCGGGTGCCCAGTTACCTCCCATTGAATCACGTAGTAGACCCTGAATGTGAACGAGACGTACTGAAGATTGAGATATCGCTTCCGGCTGACGCGGAGCCGGTGGTTGCTTACTCTCCAGACACCCATGGTGGCGGATACGATTGCGAGCTTCCCATCGCCCGGTTCATGTTGAGCCCCGCGGCCTATCTGTACCCCTATTCCCTACTCAAGGACGTGACATTCCAGCAGGTAGAGATCGCAACGGAGGTACAAGGGGTCCAAGAGGTCATCCTACACAACAATCTGGGACAACTGGATCCTACCAGCCCATTCAGCCCCTTTGGGCCAACCCCCGTCATCGGATCCTACTTGATTGTTGGGAACCTGGAGATTGCCCGCAAGAATCTGACTCACCTCGACGTCGACATCGAGTGGGGAGATTTGCCCACCGAGGGCCGAAGTTTCGCTGACTACTACCGGGCCTACGGTCTGCCCTTCGAGAACTCGGTCTTCCAGGCGCGAATGAGCGTATTGCGCGACGGGAGATGGTGGCCTCATGAGGTACAAGAACGGCCGGTGGTGGGCCTGTTTGCGTCCCCGGGCCCCGATGAGGCCGGAGAGGGGTGGAGCAGCATCAGGACCAACCGGCTTTCGGTGGGACCGGACTTGGCGCGCGCCTTCAAGCCGCTGGAGGCAGCGCCCGGTGAAGACGGCCTAACCTACAGCAACCTGGCCAAAAACGGGTTCTTTAGATTTCGCCTGTCGAGTCCTGATTATTCCTTCGGACACAAGGAATATCCGCTGAAGCTGACCAGTGTGCTGACCGCAAATGCACAGCTCAAAAAGCCCGAGTTGTTCGAGCCAACGCCCAATCCGCCCTATACGCCGTTGATCAACGGCATTTCCATCAACTATAGAGCGGTTTCCACCATCGACCTCCGGCAGATATCGTCCACCAACGAAGGGCTGTATAAAGAGAAGATATTCCACATCCATCCCTTTGGTCTTGAGAACCTGTCGCCGGCCCGCTACCGGACCATAAGTCTGTTGCCCCAGTTCGAGGCGCCCGGAAACCTATACGTGGGCGTTAACGCGGAATCCTTGACCGGCGTCCTCACCTTGTTTTTCAACTTGCGCGAGGACTGTTCGCCGGAAGCGGGAACAGGAGACACGGAAATAACGTGGCATTATCTGTCCGCGGACGATTGGCGACGAATGGACCGGGCCGATGTGATCTCCGACACAACCGACGGGTTCCTGTCCTCGGGCATCGTTACCTTGAACATCCCTGACGATATCACGCGCGGCAACACGGTGATGCCCGGGGATCAATTTTGGCTGAGGGCATCCGCCTACGAACACTCAGAAGCCTTCTGCAGCGTATATTCCGTCCACGCCCAGGCGCTCAAGGTCAGCCGGCAGCACGGGGAGAACTCGCCGGCCCGGCTGCAAAATAGATTGCCGGCGGGGACCATTAAAGCTTCCAGGGTATCGATACCGGGAATCGGCAAGATCGACCAGATAGCAGACTCGTTTGGCGGCAGCCTCCCCGAGAGTCCACAGCAGATCAAGGTGCGCACCAGCGAGCGGTTGCGGCACAAGAACAGATCATTATCCCCCTGGGACTACGAGCGGATGATCTTGCAGCAGTTCCCCGATCTATTCAAGGTGAAGTGCTTTCCGAACATGGCTTTCGACCTTGACCCGGAGAACCGCCACCGGCCCGGGAATGTGCTGCTCGTGGTGGTGCCTAATCCTAGGGACCGCAGATTGACGCACCTCAAGCCAATGGTCAACGGCTTGGAATTGCAGAGGATACGGGAGTACGTCGAAAGGCACGCCTCGCCCTTCGCCACCATTGAAGTGAGGAATCCGGCATACGAACAGATCCAAGTGCGGTGCACGGTCAAGTTCCATCAAGGCGAGAGCGAGGGTTATCGTCTCATTGCCTTGGACCAAGCCATCACCGCATATATCTCTCCCTGGAATGAGGACATCGGTTACGGCGCCGAGTTCGGCTGGAACATTAGACGTTACGACATTGAAACGTACATCCGAAATTTGAACTACGTCGATTTCGTCACCAACTTCTCCATGCTCCACATCGCGGACAACAGCCAGGGCTATTTCCACCTTTTCGACACCATGAAGGGCGAGCAGGAAGCCTCCCAGGTCAACCCCTATTATCCCTGGAGCATCGCCGTCCCGGTTAAGCGGCATGCCCTCGAGATTACCCAACGGTCCAGCTCCATAGAGGCTGAGATAACCGGTGTGGACGAACTTGAAATCGGCAGTACGTTCATCATCACCGAAGAGTAGTGCTATGACTAGAAGAAATCGAAATACGCTGAAGAACTACTTCCAAAACGGGAGCGTGCCGACTGAAGACCAATTCGAGGACCTCGTCGATTCTACCCTGAACATCATCGACGAGGGATTCGATAAGTCCCCCTCGGATGGCCTCAAAGTCTCCCAGCTAGGCGATTCCGGACGGCTGATCAGCTTCTTCAAAGAACACCTGGCCGGAAATCCTCTGTATTTTATCCGGCTGGACCGCGATGAAAACCTGGTGGTGGGCGCTGAAGGGAACCGGAATATCCTCTTCAAGGCCGAGAACCCGAACGGAGCACCGGCGGTCCGGGTGGGGATCAACACCGATGAGCCCGAGAATGAGTTGGATGTCGTTGGGGTGATCCGGGCCGAGGGAAGAATAGGTGTCGCCAGCCAGTTGAACAATCAAGAGTTGAAGGTTCCAGCCGACGGAAATTGGCACGACATTACCGGCGACTTGTACGGCTGCCAGGCCTTCGAGGTCACTGCCGGCGTGGGCGGCAGAAGAACGGAAGGCCGCTACGCCCTCATGCATGCGGTCGCGTTGAACACGTTCAATCCCAAGGGATTCTTTTTCAACTTTCTGAATCTCAAAAAGAAAATCAAGTACCAATCCGCCCACTTTCGGTCGCGGAACGACAAATTGCGTCTGCGGTGGCGCGACAAAGGCGACCGAAACTATAGCCTGCAATTAAAGTCCAGCACCGATTTCGGACCCAACATTCGGGTGAAATACTACCTGACCAAGCTCTGGTTCGACGACGATATGAGCGGGTCCCGCCTGGAACCCAACGAAGGCGAAAATGGCGCCGCCGCCAATTCCTAGCACGTCGTTAGAGGCCGGCGAGCCCGCAGCGTTTGGTAATTAAATTTGAATAAACAGTTTTTGATGACCTATGTTGGATAACCTGACCATACCCAGAAGGTCCGCTGCGGTGGACGAGTTCAGCTATGACGCCCTGAGAGAAGAGGGCATCAGGCTGTTGCAGGAGCTGTCTGGAGACCTGTGGACGGACTACAACCTGCACGACCCCGGCGTGACCATTCTGGAGCAGATCTGCTATGCCTTGACCGATCTTATCCACCGGACCGGAAGGGAGATACCGGACTATCTGTCCGGGCCCAGCGGGCGAATAGATTTCGAAAACCAAGCCCTGTTTCGGCCCGACTCAGTCTTACCCAGTTGCCCGCTCACGGTCAGCGATTACCGGAAGCTGATGTTCGATGCGGTTCCGGAACTGGAAAACGTCTGGATTTTTCCGGTAACCGGCGAAGGCCCCAAGGGTCTGTACCGCATCTACGCCCAACTGGCGGAGCTGGTCGAAGAGAGGGAAGGAGAGCAGGCCGGCC
>CAYMZL010000050.1:4330-9824 GCA_964394825.1 uncultured Dehalococcoidia bacterium
GAGATTTTCACCGGCCCTTTGACGACCCACGCTTATATCGACGGCGAGAGATTGGAGACCTTCCGGGAGTCGATCACCATCTCCGATATGATCGAGATCGTCAGCAAGATCGACGGTGTCAGGTATGTTGAGCGGCTCTGGTTTAGGGATGAGCAAGGCGACGACACCGAAAGCATCCCCCACGATCCACTGTCGGAGACCGTTCCCCGCCTGCGGCTCCCATCCGGCAGCGGAGACGAGCGTATCGTACTGCGCTCCAACGGCCGGGAGCATGCGGTCTCGCTGAGGGAAGTCCGCCGGGAATTTGACCGGAGAAGCGCCGAGTACTTGGTCCAGAGGCAGACCGTCCAAGATTTCAGCGAAGTGTTCACGATGCCTGCTGGAACCTACCAGGACCTGGGGACCTACTACTCGCTCCAAGAACATTTCCCCGACACCTATGGGATAAACCGCTACGGTCTGCCAGTCTCGGCGGCGCCGGCCAGGAAAGCTCAGGCCAAGAACCTCAAGGCTTATCTTTGGTTCTTCGAGCAGGTCATGGCCAATTTCCAAGAGAATCTGGCGCAATATCCCTGGTTGTTCTCGTTGGACCGCCAGTTGAAACAGTCGTATTTCCACCAGATGCTCAAGCCTGTAAACATGCCGGACGTCGATCGGCTGTACCAAGATGACTTGGAGCAAACGGAGATCGTTCTGGGCGAAGTCATTAAACGACATGACAATTTCGGCTATCGGAGAAACCGGATATTGGACTTTTTGCTGGCGATATACGGCGAGAGTTTTTCTCCGGACCCATTCTTGTTGTTGGATTTCTATTCTGACCTGGGGTTGGACCATGAGTTGGTGAGCGTCAAGATAAACCTGCTCGAGGCCATCGGCTAGCGCCGGCCTGAGAGAATAGCCGTATGCGGACAAGCGCCTTCAACAGCCGAGATCCCGCGTGGGAGACCGATAACGTGTCCGGCCTTCAAAAGAAGGTGAGTATCCTTCTGGGCCTGAACGGGTTTCAGACCAGGTCTTTGACCACCGCCTTCGCCGAGGCCGGCGTGGAACTGCTAACCAAGGAGCGGTTCGAAGAGTTGCACGGCGCGGCCGCGGAAGGCGAACTTGTGGCTGCCCAGGTGGGCATTCGGCAACGTTTCTTGGAAGTTCCCCTGACCGGTACGGCAGGCGCGGAAGCCGGCCGGCTGTTCGACGACATCGTCTATCTCAAACACAAGGCGGTGTCCGGTCCAGCCCTGCGCCTGGGCATTCACCTGGGCCGTTACCGAGTCGGCCGTGCGGGCTCCGGCGATTCTTTCCAGGCGATCTTCAGCCCGGACGGCGATGAAGGCTGGCGCATACTCGGCGCATACGATTCCGAGGACGGGGCTATCGCTTCGGTAAACGCCCTCCGCCGGTTCCTCATCCGCTTGAACGTGGCCAGCGAGGGGTTCTATGTCGTTGAGCATATCCTCTTGAGGCCCCTCGGCCAGGACGCGCACCAAGGCATCCCCGTCCCGGACGATTTCTATTCCTTCAAGCTGAGCGTCCTATTCCCTGGTTGGACGGCGCGGTTCCAGACACCGGAATTTAGAAAATTGGCCGAGGAAACAGTCCAGAGTCACTGCCCAGCCCATATCTTCCCCGAGTTTCATTGGCTCGATCTGGACAAGATGCAGGAATTCGAGGGGCTCTACCACAGTTGGTTGGATACCATCGGGCATGCCGGTGAACCCGCGGAGACACGCAACGCGGCCGCGAAAGAGCTGATCGGATTTCTATTGGAAAACGCTGCCGGCCGGGACGCACAACCCGAAGGTAATTCATGAAGGTAGCAGCAGAAAGACCCAGCATAGCTGCTACGAGCCGGACGGTGCTCAAACCTCCTCGTGCTGAAACAGGCGGGAAGGACACCCGCCGCATGAAAGACGACCGCCGAGAGGCAGGCGCCGTGCGGACATCGCACCAAATGGTGGGAATATCGATTGGGCTGGTCCAGCGCCAAGGCATGGCAGAGCAGTATCCCGCTCAATGGAAGTTCCAGAGACGCCGGCACCAGTTCATGGAAGAAGGTAAAAGTGTCACCATCGCGGGTCAATCTCGATATCGGGGACGAGTCTCCGGCATTAGACGTTAGCTGGCGCAGATTCACAAGGAAGATCCAACATGAAATCCACAGCCGAAAGAACCAGGCGAGTCAACCTCAATAGATCGGTAGCGGAGCGCACAGCCCGAAGGGCGGCGCCTGCATCCTTGCCGCGAATGTTGGAGGACAACAGCGCGCAGGCGGAGGTCCAGAGCCGGTTGCAAAAAATGGCGGACAACAGCCCTCGAACTAAAATAGCTGCCCAGTTGCAGGCCATGATTGACAACAGCCCGCGTATGGTGGTGCAACGGCAGCAGCTAGAACGGAAATTCGGCAAGCCGGTCCAGCGACTGGAGGCGCCGGAAGAGGAAAAGTTGCTCCAGGGGAAGTTTGTGCCAGTTCAAAAGGATAAAAAATCGACGGAAGAAGAACTCCCGATGGCGGCAGCCGTCCCGGGGCAGGCGTTGCCGGCAATTAGCTACGCAATGGGTGGCGTGAAACCGGGATTTGGAGAGGATGAATTTGTAGGCGCCCGTACAGTTGGCGAAGTCATCGGAGATGTGGTACGCCCTGTCGGGGCTGCCGTGGGAAATATTGTAGGTTCGATTACCGGAGCCCTGACAGGGATCAACATCTCCACAGCTACCCGAATGGGGCCAACTTGGGGCAATCATGGGCAATTTAACTGGCAGGCGGCCTTCGCTACGACCGGAGCAAACGGGTGGATTGTCCAAGAGATTGTCAACACTTACCGAGCACAGAATGGCGGGATACCTGCCAGGCCTACGCCACATTATTGGGAAGCTTGGGCAGTAGATACTAACGGCAACGTCACTCCAGGCCCTGACGATTGGATACGCCCGAGCCAGGGCCCCGGTTCTGATGGACATTGGTCGATGACCGGCTCGGTCCATTTCACTACGACGAATCCCGCGACTGTAGGCTTTGCCGTTGGAAACGTGATCGACGCGGGTATCTTGCCATCAACGACCGCGGCTCCTGGCGGTCTGGGGATCGCCCGGCTGAAACGTTACGCGCAAGGCACCTGGGACTCCACTGGAACCGTGCCGGTCCACACTGGCTCGGCAGGGCCGACATAGTGCCGCTATGATGGAACCATACTTTCAAGCAAGCTATGCAACGAGCTTTCAGAAATGACTAATCAGAATCCTTCAACCAAAATTAAACTGGAGTCACTACTCCTCGCCGACCATATATACCGCGATCAGGGCAGTGGCAAGTACGTGATTGCTGGTACCTTCCATCAGCTGAATGTTGCTGATTTTCCGACGACCTTTGCCAGGACGATCGGGATCTTCGTTTCGGTCTCGGGTCTGATGGGAAAAACTTGCATCGAACTTGAGTTTTTGGATGCTTCGAGCGGAGAGGTCTTGGTCCGGACGCAATCGCTAGAGGTATCTTGTGAGGATCCCTTCTTGCCGGTAGAGTTTGCGGTCGAAGTTCCGCCGCTACCGCTCCCCCATGCCGGACGTTATCTTTTCCGCTTAGCGGCGGGCGGCGCTGTTCTAGGAGCAGCTACTGTGATCGTCCGTGCTTCGGGAGATGTAGGGTGAGGGAAGATGTTAACACTACTTTGACACTTGCTTTCGGTACCTGTGGTTGGCACTACAACGGCAAGTACTGCCTGTGAACTTGCTCCCCAAAACAACTATTTTGAACAGTCCAAAGCTCATGGCATCGAGTAGGTGCGTATGATGATCTCATTGATGGATCAGGCAGCCGACATGCAATTCGAGGATTACCACCCTACCTATGTCATCCAGGCGGTTAATTCACTTCAACCACTGGGAAAGGAGCAAGCGTTAGAGCAGGTCGCTTCCTACCTTGAAAGTCGCGGCAAAGGGAAGGGCTGCTACGGCTTGTTTTGGGTGTTGCGGGTGCTCTTCGAAGTACCGTTGGAGGAAGGTTTTCCACCGGTACGCATTGGGCAACCGAGCATACCAACCCCTGCTGATCCGGAAAAACTTCCGCGCTTTCCAATCGTGATTTTGCGGGATGTTCCTTTTGTCGTCGTTCGCGGGTACTTTCTAGGTGGTGTGCCTGAGCCGGTGGAGGCCCATGTTGCCTACTTCCGGACTCATGGCACCCTCCGTGAACAAGTCTTGCACCCTCCTGCATCGATGGATGGCGTTGAGGAGGAGTTCCTGGGGCTGTGGAAAGCAGCGTATGGAGACGCATATGCTGCAGAAGCGCTGGGAACAATCAAAGCTCAAATTGACAAGCCCAGAGGCTAGCGACGTAGGCATCGTCCGTGTCTTCAGCCGTTTCAAGTACAGGGTTCGGGTCTACCTCTACCCGGTTCCCAGCGCACCTTCAGGTCTAAGGCACTGAGACATTGGAGTGAGGACACTCGTGCCGGTTCTTGGTGACCCGGCTTTGGACATGCTACTCCTTGAAATGAAACGGAGGCGCGGATATCGAGAGGTCAAGATCTTGAGCAAACGGATTTGCATGTCGGACGTCGGCGTAAACTCCTCGGAACTACGGCCGCACACGGTTCATTTTCGGGGCAGCACCTGAGCTATGGACAACAAACACATCATAGAAAACGCCGTTTTCGACATCTCTTTCGGCACTGAAGAAGAGGCGTTCGAGCAGCAGTCCGTGCTGGGCGAGTTCGTCAAACGACGGCTCATGGCGTTGGTCGAACGGGTCTTCGACGAACTTTCCACGTCCGGAGTGGTCTCCCGGATCGAGGAGTTGGAGCTCGACCTGGGCCAGGTGCCTTACAACGGTTACCAGGACGAACTGGAAGTCCGGTTGGAGGAAAGGCTGAGGGCTGCGCTCCGATCGCGGATTCCGTCCCCCGCCAGCCGCCCCGGAGAAAATGGCTTTGAGGAAGCCGACTACGGGATGCGCCGAGAGGATGCGGACTTACAGCAGGTTCAATATTTCCTCACGCACGGAAATCTGCCTTGGAATTCGGTGCTGGACGCGGGCCTCACCTTGGACGACCTTGTTAAGACGGTCGTGCGCTCAAAGGGCCCGGAGTTGGCGGAATTTCTGCGCCGCTCGGTGGACGACCGGACGGTGGCCCAGCGAATCGCCAGCCAATTCTCCGACGATATTCTTGCCGAAATCGCTGCTCTGCTCGCGCCGTCGCTCTCCGGAACACTAACTGGGGTCCTAAATCACCTGATCCGCATTTGGCGCGAGAGTAGCCGCGGAGCGGCTCCAAGCAGCGGCGCGCGGCGTTTGATCTGGGAACTTATCATCGGCGAGTTGCTGAGCGCGGGCCCAACCCCGCTCACACGCGATGATTTGATCCGCCGGACCGCCCAAAAAATCACGGAATCCGAAGGCGTGCCTGGCGAAGCCATCGCCGGTCCGCCGGGAACGAGTGCCGATGGCCGAGGAGGCCTCGATTCCCGCTTATCCGTGAATGGCGATGGGAAAGCGGACGGT
>CAYMZL010000051.1:0-9803 GCA_964394825.1 uncultured Dehalococcoidia bacterium
TTCCGGCCTGCGCCGGAAAGACGGGCCACTCGGGGATGTTCAATCGAGTGAAATTTGGGACGACTCATGTTCTTTGCGGGCTAGATTCTGCCCAGGCGCCCGGACGTGGATATGACTAACGGGGACCGCCGAGATTAGCTCCCGATGCCGCACGCCTGAACCATCCTTGTTGGCCCCATTCAACCATGCTATTCTTAGTCGTGCGTATGCCCCCGTAGCTCAGTGGATTAGAGTACCGGCCTCCGGAGCCGGGGACGAGAGTTCGACCCTCTCCGGGGGTACCACTTTAGCCCCATTTCCACCCTTCTTCGTCGCCGGGGTGTAGCCCAGCGGTAGGGCGCCTGCTTTGGGAGCAGGAGGTCGGCAGTTCGATTCTGCCCACCCCGACCACCCACCGGCTCAGCCGGGTTTCCTCGACGGGTTTCCTCAAACTGTCCTCGGCTTCTGTTTCCTCATTCCAGCAGTTCCTACAGGCCATTGACTAACCGCGCCCAGCGGTTAGAATCTTGCCATCCATCCAGGTTCCCACCGGGTTGATTCGATCGAACGGCAGGGGGTATATATGCGTCTGGAGAATAAAGTCGCCTTCGTGAGCGGCGGGGCCCGGGGCATGGGCGCCGCCGAGGCCAAGATGTTCGCCCGTGAAGGGGCCAAGGTTGTGATTGGGGACGTGCTCGACGGACCCGGGAAACAGACCGAGGCCGAGATCAACGAATTGGGCGGCGAGTGTCTTTACGTCCACCTGGACGTCAGCAGCGAAGAGAGCTGGACATCGGCCGTCGCCGAGACCGTGAGCCGGTTCGGCAAGTTGGACATCCTGGTCAACAACGCGGGCGTGGTGTCCAGGGTCAAGCTGGAGGACACCAGCGTTGCGGAGTGGGACCGGGTCATGAACATCAACGCCAAGGGCGTGTTCCTGGGCACCAAGGCCGCCATCCCCGAGATGCGTAAGGCCGGTGGGGGGTCCATCATCAACATCTCGTCCATCTCTGGCTTCGCCGGTCAGGTCGACGTTGCGGCCGTGTACAACGCGTCAAAGGGCGCGGTGCGCATCTTCACCAAGTCGACGGCCATCCAATACGCACCGGAGGGCATCCGGGTGAACTCGGTGCACCCCGGTTCCATCGACACTCCGATGACCGCCGACCGCCAGGCCGACGCCGAGTTGCAGCGGCAGGCCGAGGCGCGGCATCCCCTGGGCCGCACCGGCACCCCCGACGACGTGGCCTACGGGGTGCTTTTCCTGGCGTCGGACGAGTCGTCCTTCATGACCGGCAGCGAACTGGTGATCGACGGCGGCTACCTAGCCCAATAGGCCGCACAGCGGCGTTTTCATGGGGTCCATTGCCCTTGAGCCGGTATTCAAGGAGAACACCAATGCATCAGAAACCGCTAGAAGGAAAGATAGCCATCGTCACCGGCGCGGCCAGTCCGCGGGGGTTGGGGCGGTCCATGACCGAGGCATTGGTCAGGGCGGGGGCCAGGGTGTCGATGATGGACATCAACCAGCAATGGCTGGACGAAAGCTCCAACTACATGCGGGAGATCGGCGGCGACGACTGCGTCATGGCCCAGGTGGTGGACGTTTCTTCCATCGAGGAAGCCGAGCGCTCGGTGCAGCGCACCATCGAAGAGCTGGGCGGGCTACACATATTGGTCAACAACGCGGGCATCGCGCCCCGGAAGATGCTCATGGGCGGCGATACGAAGAACAATTTCTGGGAGGTTCCGGCCGAGGAGTGGGACCGGGTCGTCGCGGTGAACAGCAGCGGCCCCTTCTACATGACCCGGACGGTCGTACCCCACATGTTGGCCCAGGGCTGGGGCCGGATCATCGGCGTCACCACCAGCATGAACACCATGTACCGCGAGGGTGGCGCGCCCTACGGTCCCTCCAAAGCGGCCCATGAGGCGTTGATAGCGATGGCGTCCAGGGAGTTGGAGGGCACCGGAGTCACGGTCAATGTACTGGTGCCGGGCGGCAGGGCCAACACCGACCTGATCCCTGACGACGCCGCCCATGACCGCAGCGACATGATTCAGCCCGACGTGATGCAGAAGCCCGTGGTCTGGCTGGCCTCGGAGGCGTCGGACGGCATCAACGGCCAGCGTTTCATCGGCTACTATTGGGACGAAGACCTCCCCCTGGAAGAACGCCTGGAGAAGGCCGCCGCCCCCGCCGCCTGGCCCCAGTTGGGGGCGCAGGCCATACGGCTGAACCAGTAGGGAAGGGCCACTGGCCCGCTTCCGAACCCCAGGGCGGCGCGGCTCTCCTGATTTCGTTCTATGGCGCGCCCAACGGTTGGTCAGGCAGGTATGAATATCGCTAGGCGATTTCCTGGATTCGCTGCCGATCAAGGGCCGGTCCACCTGGGCCTGTCGGACAACTGGCGTCAGATCGCCCTGCTGGTGGCCGCCAATATGTTCGTCGGCGGGATGATCGGGATGGAGCGCACCATCCTGCCCGGCCTGGCTGAAGCGGAATTCGGCGTAACGTCAAAAACAGCCATCGTCTCTTTCATCGCGACCTTTGGCCTGGCCAAGGCCGTGTCCAACCTCTTGGCCGGCGGTCTTACTCAAAGGTTCACCCGCCGCCGGATCCTCATCGCCGGTTGGATGATTGGTATCCCGGTCCCTCTGATATTGATCTGGGCCCCGGCCTGGGGATGGGTCATCGGCGCCAACCTGTTGTTGGGCGTCAACCAGGGGCTTGCCTGGTCCATGACGGTCAACATGAAGATGGACCTGGCCGGCCCCCGTTGGCGGGGACTGGTACTGGGATTCAACGAATCGGCCGGTTATCTATCCCTGGCGGTGGTCGCGTTACTGACTGGGATAATCGCCGAGGCTTACGGGCTTAGGCCGGAGCCTTTCTACCTGGGGATCGGGATAGCGGCCACGGGCTTGGCGTTCAGCGTCCTTTTTATCCGCGACACAGCGGCCCATCTTTTATTAGAAACGGCCGGGCTTTCGGGACCGATGGGTGTCCCCTCATCCTTCAAGGCCAACTTTGCCGACGCAACCTGGCGTAAGCCGTACCTGTTCGGGCTGACACAGGCAGGGCTCGTGAAGAACCTGAACGACGGGGTGGCCTGGGGGATATTTCCGCTCTACTTCGCCGGCCAGGGCCTGGCCCTCGACCGTATCGCGGTGCTGGCCGCGGTTTACCCCCTGGTCTGGGGAGTTCTTCAACTGGCCACCGGCTGGGCCGGCGATCTTTTGGGACGAAAGCCGCTGATAGTGAGCGGGATGGTGCTGCAAGGCGCGGCAATCTCTCTGACGGCGGGTGTCCACTCTTACGGGGTATGGATCGGGGCCATGTCCTTGCTGGGTTTGGGCACGGCGTTGGTTTATCCTACCCTATTGGCCGCCGTGGGCGACGCTGTACCCGCCATAGACCGGGCGTCGTTCCTGGGCGTTTACCGATTCTGGAGGGACTCCGGGTTCATCATCGGAGCCCTTCTGGCTGGAATCATGGCCGACTTATTCGGTTTCAGGCCAGCCATACAGCTGATCGCGGCCTTGACCGTTGGGTCGGGGTTGTTGGCCTTATTTACTGTGAGGGGTCGCCAAAACGTGCCAGGAATCACCTGATGGTTTTGCCAGGGCCTCGCGCCAAAATAACCACTTCCCCCTGGAGGGGGCGTGGCCTCAAAACTGTCATTCTGAGGCGCCAGCCGAAGAATCTCGTTGCTAACATACCAGCGTCGACCGGGAACAACGAGACCGCTCGCTGCACTCGGGGTGACAGCGGGAAACGTATATTGAGCCACGATTCCATCGGGGCCACGGGCCATTTCACTTTTGAGGCAACGCTCCCTGAGGGGGAAGGTGGGGATGGGGGCCACAGCCCAGGAAATCCATGCTCAGAGGACCAGTATCCGCCCCTCGACCCGTCCCGGCCCCACATCCAGCAGCCCGATGGACGGCACCACTTTGAAACGCCGCTTGCCCGCCGCGCCGGGGTTGAAAAAGGTGAGCGGCCCTCGCTTCTCCGTCTCTCGCTTTTCATAAAAGGCCATGTGGCTGTGGCCGAACACGACTGCGTCGGCTCCCGCTTCCAGATAGATGGAAAGACGGGCGGTGTCTCCTTCTTTGGGCACTTTCACGATGTGGGTCAGGTAGATGCGGCAGCCGCCCAGTTCGAGGGTCTCCACCTCGGGGAATCGAGACTCCGGTCCCTCCCGGTCGTTGTTGCCGCGCACCGCCGTCACCGGCGCGATCTCCGATAGCTGCTCGATGATCTGGCCCGTGCCGATGTCCCCCGCGTGAAGGATGTGCTCCACCCCTTGAAGAAGCGGCGGCACGCGCGGGTCATAAAATCCATGGGTGTCGGAAACCACGCCGATCAGCAAAGTCTAATCCCCAGTTTTATTCGCATTTCCCAAGATTATGTATGGCGAAGACAATGTGTCAACCGAGTAGGGTCATCCCGATTCTATCGGGACCGTGCCCCTACTGGTATAACCACGCCAATTGTGCGGGTGAGTTATATTAAGGCCATGCCAGAAGCTCCGGACCTTGAAGTGGTCAAGGACTATCTGAACGCGAACCTCAAGGACGCTCTTGTCGAGTCCTGCAAGGTCCTGCGCCCCACGGTGGTCCGGTCTTTGGCGGCGGAGGTAACCGGCGATCTGCCCGGCCGGTCATTCTTGGACGCCCAGCGCCGGGGCAAGTTCTTGACGCTGCGTTTCTCCGGTGGGCGCAGTCTGGTGATCAACCCCATGCTCACCGGGGCGCTGCAACACTGCCCGGAGAGCGAACGGGTGCAGAAGAAGACCTGCGTGGTATTGGGCTTGGGCAGCGGGATGGAGCTCCGCTACCTGGACGACCGGCAAATGGGCAAGGTCTACTACATCAGGAACGGGGAACACGGGGACGGCGTTAAAAACGGAGGGGCCCAAGACGAACAGGTGCCCCAATACACCAGCCTTGGCCCGGATGTGCTCTCCGGGATCACCTTTGAAGAGTTCCAGACACGGCTGAAGAGATTCAACGGCGAGATCAAAGGCGTGTTGACCCGAGGGGCCTTTATATCCGGCATCGGCAACGCCTATTCGGACGAGATACTCTTCGCCGCCGGCATATCGCCCTTCAAGAAATGCCGGGCCCTGAAACCCGAGGAACTGCTGACGCTCCACAGCCAATGCCGCCGGGTGCTGGAAGAGGCCACCGAGACCCTCAGAAGCCGCATGGGCAGCGACATTCACAAAAAGATTCGAGACTTTCTAAAGGTGCACAACAAAGGCGGCCAGCCCTGTCCCAAGTGCGGCGGCAACATCACCCAGTTGAACTCCAACCAACGCATCACCAGCTACTGCCGCCACTGCCAGCCCGGACTGCTGGTCCGCAACTGAATCTCACCCGCCACACCACTTGAGCCAGCCTTTCCTTATAATCGGTATTTTCTGATAGAGCGCCCCTTCGAGATACCTTCCCAGCCTCGAAAAAATTGATATCGAGTATTGACATTGGCCCTTCCAAACGACAAAATGTCGGCATATCCAAGAAACCTTGGCCCATTTGCCCAGAGTCCAAGGTTTGCTGCTGGTGCTTCCCGGTCCTTTGGAGATCTTCACAGCCCTCCAAAGAGCCAGGAACAGAATAAGAAAAATATACCCTTTATATAGACCGATTCACTGTGGAGGAGGAGTAAATGGCTGACCAGAAAATTGCTTTGATGGCCCACCTTCTGCGCCGCGCCGGTTACGGGGCGAGCCGAGACGAGATCGAGGCCAGAGTAAAACAGGGTTACGACAGCGTGGTCGAAGAACTCCTGACGCCCGGAGACGACCCCGGAATCGAAGAAGACCTGATGTACCGCGCCTATCCCTCCTACTTCGACAAGGTCGCGGTCGAGACCGGTCAGACCGAATGGGTCTACCGGATGATCAACAATAAATACCAGCTCAAAGAGAAGATGTCCCTCTTCTGGCACACCATCCTCTGCGCCGGCGACAATAAGGTGGACAACGCCCGGACCACGGCGATCCAGATCGACAAGTTCCGGAACATGGGCATGGGCAACTTCAGAGAACTGCTGATGATGCTGTCCACCGACCCGGCCATGCTCTATTACCTGGACAACATCGAGAGCCACAAGACGGCCGTCAACGAGAACTTCGGCCGGGAACTATTGGAGTTGTTCTCCCTGGGAGTGGGCAAAGACGGGGAATTCAATTATACCGAGGATGACGTAAAGGCCTGCGCCCGCGCCTTCACCGGCTGGAATCTGGCCCCCACCATCCCGGTCTTTCCCTATGGCCGGACTCCCTTCGAATTCCGCTTCGACCCGGCGGACCATGACGAAGGGGAAAAGACCTTTCTGGGAGAGACGGGCAACTGGGACGGCGGCGACATCGTCGATATCATCTGCAAGCAGCCGGCCACCGCCCGGTTCATCGCCCGCAAACTCTACGACTTCTTTGTCGCCGACGAGCCGCCGGTGCCTGCCTGGCGGTTGAGTGAGCCGCGGGACCCGGCAGCCATCGAGGCCATGGAGAAGGCCTACTTCGACTCCGGGTATGAGATTTCCGCCATGTTGCGGGTCCTGTTCACATCGGACTTCTTCAAGGATGAGGCGGTCCGTTTCGCCAAGGTGAAGAGCCCCGCGGACGTGGTCATCGGCACCATGCGGATGGTGGGCGACCACCTGGAGCCCAAGCCGGGCCTGTTCTTCGTGGCCATGGAGCCCAAATACATGGGTATGGACCTGATGAACCCCCCGACGGTGGAAGGCTGGCACATGGGCCGTGAGTGGATCAACAGCGGCAGCCTCATCGACCGCATCAATTTCGCATCCTCCATGCTGGGCAACACTGAACTGCCCGGCGTTAGGTCGATGGTCAACCGGCTGATGGACCTGGGCGAAAGCCCCAGCTCCCAGCAGTTCCTTGACGGTTGCTTGGACCTGCTTGGGCCCATGGAACTGGCCGAGGAAACCCACGGCCAGTTGGTTTCCCACCTGGACGCCGGCGGTGCTTTGAAGCATGGCACCAAGGTCGAGCAGGATGAATTCGCTCGCCGGGCGGGAGAAACCCTCCAGATGATTGCCACCACCTCGGAGTTCCAGTTCGGTTAAGGACTCCGTGGATTCAGTCATTTAGATATTTACGAGTTATCAGACTTTAGGCGGAGGAATCGGCATGGTATCAAACGTAAAAGACCCGGTCCTGGCAGTGATATCACTGTCCGGTGGAAATGACGGCATGAACACGGTTATCCCTTACAACAATCCCCGCTACCGGGACTACCGGCCGACGCTGGGGATCCCCGAGGACCAGATAATCCCCATCACCGGCCAACTGGGCTTCCATCCGGCCATGGCGCCGCTGAAGAAGTATTGGGACGAGGGCCATCTGGCCATCATCCAGGGGATCGGCTACCCCAACGGCAGCCTGTCGCACTTCCGGTCCATGGACATCTGGGCCACCTGCGAGCCCGATGTGATTGGTCTCACCGGTTGGCTGGGCAGCGTCATACAGGACGTCGACCCCACGGGCGAAAATGTGCTCACCGGCGTCAACTTCGGCCGCGGGCTACCCCGCTCCCTGGCTAAAGAGGGCGTGCCTGTGGCCTCGGTGGGCGACTTGAGTTCCTACGGCCTGCTCACTGAGATGAACACGGAGTCACAGCGGACGGAGGCCCTGGACCTGTTCGGGCGCATGTACGCCCCGGCCATCGGTCAGGGCGTGGTGGACGACTACATCCGCCGCACGGGCATCGAAGCGCTGAAGGGCGCCGACATCCTGACCACCGCTCCCGGCAAGTACCGGTCCGAAGTCGAGTACGCCAACAGCGCCATGGGCGGTTACCTCCGTGACATGGCCCAGGTCCACAACGCCGATTTCGGGACCCGGGTGCTGTTCACCACGGCTCCCTACAACATCTTCGACACCCACGCCAACCAGGCGGTGGGACACGCGAACCTGTTGCAGGACGTGACCAGCAACATCGATTCGTTCATGACCGACATCCGGCAGTTGGGCAAGAGCGACAACGTTACGTTGTTCTTCTACTCAGAGTTCGGGCGGCGGGCCATGGACAATGGCTCCGGCACCGACCACGGCACCGGCGGCGTGGCCTTCGTTCTCGGCGACCACGTCAAGGGCGGCCTGTATGGCGAGTACCCGTCCCTGGAGCCCAACCAGTTGGAAGACGGTGGCAACCTGCAATGGCAAGTGGACTTCCGTTCCGCCTACACCACTCTGCTGGACCGCTGGATGGGCCTGGACGCCAAGGCCATAGTCGGCGGCAATTACGAGGCCCTGGACTTTATCTAAGAAGACGGCCTTTAAGAACCCGACATTCAGGACCGGATACAGAAATTCTGCTTCTGCTTCGCAGCACTTACTCCGGCGCAGAAGCCCCATATCCCTGAGGAGAATAGCAATGGCTAGTGTATTCCTGGGAATCAACGACCGGACTTTCACCTACAGCTTCACCGCCGGCCGCTCCGAGTTTCAGGGCACCGGATTCCGCAACCCGATGGACTTTGCCCTGGGCCCGGATGACTTGGTCTACGTGGTGAACCGCTCCTATGAGTCGCGGTCAGACGGCACCCGCATCAACGTCTTCCGCATCGGCGAGGGCGCCGAAGAGTACATCACCGAGTTCGGCTCCTACGGCGAGGGACCGGGCCAGTTTATCTGGCCCATGGCCATCGCCTTGGACAAGGACACCAACGTCTATGTCACCGACGAATGGACCAACCGCATCACCATCTTCAACAAAGACGGCGACTACCTGAGCCACTGGGGCTCCCCCGGCTCGGGCGACGGCGAGTTGGACCGGCCGGCCGGCATCGCCATCAGCGGCGACGGCACCCTTTTCGTGGTGGACAGCCGCAACAACCGGGTCCAGAAATTCACCCTTGACGGCAAGTTCCTGGGCAAGTTCGGCAGCGCCGGCGCCGGCGAAGGCGAATTCAACCTGCCCTGGGGCATCTGTCTGGACAAGGACGGGAACGTGTTCGTGGCCGACTGGCGCAACGACCGCATCCAGTCTTTCACCAGCGACGGCAAGTGGCTGGCGACATTCGGTAAACCCGGCGCCGGCGGCAAGCCCGGCACCGGCGGCGATTGCACCTATGCCAAAGTTCAGGGCGGCATCACGTACGTCGACGCGCCGGTGGGCCAGTTCAACCGCCCCAGCGGCGTGTGCGTCGATGACGACGGCGACATCTACATCGCCGACTGGCTGAACAACCGGGTCCAGGTGTTGACGGCCGAGGGCCGATTCATCACCGAGTTCACTGGGGACGCTGCTCTGTCCAAGTTGGGCGTCGATAAGATCAAATCCAACCCGGACATGGTCCGGCAGCGCAACGGCGTGCGGGACTTCACCCCTGAAAAGGTGCTGTGGACCCCCTGCGCGGTGCGCGTCGACCACCGGGGCCGCGTCATGATCGCGGACACCTCCCGGCACCGGTTCCAGGTCTACCAGAAGAACGCCGAGCCGGTACTGGTCTAAACAGGTCACCCACCGCCCCCCTTGATAGGGGATTATCTGGATACGCTCTGGCGCTTAGGACAGCTTGTCTGACCAAGCGCCAGTTTTTTGCGCGCCTACTGGACTCCTGCAATGAGATCAGATATCGAGAGGATGCCCTTGGGCATAGCCGGTTCCGCTCATGGTGAGCCTGTCGAACCACCGCTGCAGGTGAGACATGGTACTTTCGCCCGGCGACTTGACTGATGCGTGCCCTTCGACAGGCTCAGGACCAACGGGAGCCTGCTGGTAAGTCGGGATCCCTAAACCCCCCACTCCTCTAGGTTGTAGGCCATGTCCCAGAACTGGTGCTC
>CAYMZL010000052.1:0-759 GCA_964394825.1 uncultured Dehalococcoidia bacterium
ATGGCCCGGCGGATCTCGTCGTCGCTCACCAACAAGAAGTCGTCCAGCAGGTCGCGGATGATCTCCTGGGCCATCTCGTAGCCCGACTTGGTGGCCACTCCGTCGGCGAAGGTGGTCATCTCGGCTTCGACGATCTGACCTTTCTTCCAGGACAGGTACCCGGCCGGCGCCTGCTCCGACTGGACCGCCAGCACCTCGATGGAAGGATCGATGCCCTTGGCGACGATGCAGGCGCCGGACACCCCCGATCCGCCGCCCAAGGGCACCATCAGCACCTGAACGTCGGGCAGGTCCTCGATGGTCTCAAGGGCCTGGGTCGCCACGCCGGCAATGAGCAAAGGGTCGTTCACCGGATGCACGAACCGGTAGCCCTCTTCCTTGGCCAGACGCTCACAGTGCAGCCGGGCCGCATCGAAGTTGTCGCCGTGGAATATCAACTCCGCGCCCAGGGCCTTCATGGCCGCCACCTTGTTGGGGTTGGCGTTCTCGGGCAGACCAATCATGACGCGCACGCCGAATATCTTGCCCGCGCTGGCCACCGACTGACCGTGATTGCCGGTGGACGCGGTGATCAGGCCCCGCTCCTTCTCCTCGTCGGTGAGATTGGCCAGCAGGTTGATGCCGCCCCGGCCCTTGAAGGCTCCCAGGGGCAGGTATTCATCATGTTTCAAGTACACTTCTGCATCCAGCATCTCGCTAAGACCATCGGAATAGTGTAACGGTGTACGAGGTA
This sequence comes from uncultured Dehalococcoidia bacterium, assembly GCA_964394825.1. Lineage (GTDB taxonomy): Bacteria > Chloroflexota > Dehalococcoidia > Lucifugimonadales > UBA3495 > UBA9611. The sequence goes on from CAYMZL010000052.1 coordinate 734, forward strand.
TATGAGGAGCAATTGTTTTCTTCGCT
>CAYMZL010000052.1:769-5382 GCA_964394825.1 uncultured Dehalococcoidia bacterium
CATCCGGGGGGGATCCGTCCGGTGAGTTCATCCAGCTTATTGGCCGGATATGACCGTGTCAACGGCCCTCTTCGTTCCGGCCTATTCGTTCCGGACCGCCTTGATCCTGCGGTAGATGAACCACACCACCAGCACGGCCATGATGCCGGCGATGGGGAAATCGAAGGGCCGCATGACCCGGCGCAGGTCTTCCCAGTTCTCGCCCAGTTTGTAACCGCCGTAGGCCAGACCGAGGCTCCAGGGATAGGACCCGATAAACGTGTAGAAGCTGAACTTCCAGATGTTCATCCGGGCGATGCCGGCCGGGACGCTTATAAAGGTACGGACCACCGGCAAAAGACGGGCCGCAAAGACCGCCAGTTCGCCGTATTTCTGGAACCACTGCTCGGCGCGGTCCACCTCATGCTGGGTCACCAGCACATATCTCCCGTACTTCTTCAATAAGGGACGCCCACCCTTGAGACTGATCCAGTAGGCCACCCACGACCCCAGGAGATTGCCCAGCGCCCCATAGAAGGCGGCCAAGCCCAACATCCAGGCCGATTCTCCCTTGGCTTCGATCAGCAGCCAGCCGGCCAAGGGCATGATCAGTTCGCTGGGAAAGGGGATGGCGGCGCTCTCTATACCCATCAGGAAGACCACCCCGGGCCAACCTATGGCGTCGTACACTTGGGTGATTATGTCCAGAAACCAGGTTTCTATGCCTAACATGTCTTTAAAACACACTTGAACGGCCGTACAATAGGCCGGCGGCTGTTAAACTTATGGGCGGCTAGAACAATATAATGTTCTAATCATTTCTTAAATTAATTTCAAAGATTGCTTAGAAAAAGTATTGACGTTATTCAAAACCGGTGCTACTCTAATGGTAACCCGAAGGCCCGGGTAGCAGTATAAACCAGCACTAATAATAGATGATACGGAGGGAACCATGGCTAGGAAGACGAAACTGATGCAGCGCGTAGAGAAAGAATTCCAGCGCCCCTTGGAGCGCCTGTTGCCCGAGAAGGTCAACGAGGTCGGTCTTTCGGCCACCGCCGAGGAACTGGGCGTCAGCAAGGCTACCTTAGGGTACTGGCTGCTAAAGTTGGGTATAAGTGTACGGCGTGTAGCGCTCGCACCCGGCGAGACCCTGGAAGTTAAGCGGGTCAGCTAACCCCCCGGCCCGTCAAATACCCGGCAATCAAGGGATTGTTTAAAGAGTCCCGTCCTTCCGCGGAAGGACGGGGCTTTTTCTATTCCACACGATCTCTGCTGACACTGCCCCTCGATATATTTGGCGTCATCTCGGCCTGTTTAAGGCCCTTTTTCTGCGCCCGGCCGTCCCAATACCACCTGCGGCTTCAAATCCCCGGTTTTTCGCTCTAACCCTGGAAGATGTCCTCGGGCAAGAACGCCGATACGGTGACGTTGGGCAGGTCCACGACGTTGCTGATCTTGAGGTCCACCGCCACGCTACAGATGATGTAGGCCTGTTCCTTGGTCCAACTCCTTTCTTGGAGCAGCTCAATCATATTGATCAGAGCGTTCCGGGCGGCCAGGGTTAGGTCCTCGCCCTCCTGGGTGCCGTCCTCCCGGATGGGCATGCCCATGGTGGCGATGAAGTTCCGGGGCGCGGCCCATTCCGGAGCGATGAAATATCCGGGGTGAGCGAACCGGGGGAAGGTTATGTTATGCCGGGCGGCCTCTCCCTTGTGGACATGGAACTTGACCGCTGCGGTGGCGCCCATCTCGAGGGCCGTGATGCAACACTCGGAGTCCCCCTGGGCGAAGTGGCCGTCGCCAGCCGAGTAGAGTCCTCCGGACACGTTCACGGGTATCAGTAGCCGGGAGCCCTTGGTGAGCTGCTTGGCGTCCACGTTGCCGCAGTTCTCCCGGGGCGGGATGGTGCGGAGTCCCTCAGCGGCGATGGGGCCCTCGGGCACCGCGTCTTCGGCGTCCGGTGGGAATGCCGTTCCGCCGCGGCGCACCAGGTCGGCCTCCCGCTTGGTCCACGCCTCCAACTGGGCCCTGGAGGGCGCGATCCCAGCGGTACCCATGAACGAGCCATTGGGTATCCTCACGCCTGGCAGGAACTTGGATGTCGCCCAGCCGTCTTGCATCTCCCAATGGGCCACGAAGGGATCGGGGAACAGGTCGCGCAGGAACCCGGCGCCGGGGCGGTTGCGGGTCCAGCCGTAGGACTGAGGGATGATGTCGATATACTCGATCTCCAAGAGGTCCCCCGGCTCGGCCCCCTTTATGTAAACCGGGCCGGTCAGCGGGTGTCCAACCTTTCCGGCGAAACCGGGGAAGTCTTCGACGGTTACAGCGGCGTTCATCTGCCCGTCGGAAGCATCCCGGGTCTCCAACACCACATCCTCGCCGGTTTCCACCTCCAAGATCGGAGGGATGTCCGGGTGCCAGCGGTTGTGGCCCTTGCCCGGATCATCCTTCAGGCGTTTGCCGCGGTCTATCTCGATGCTCTTCATGGCGCTCCTAGTTGTTGGCTCTAGATCGACCAATCGTCAGGCAAACCCGGCGTGGCCATGGGCTTGATCATGACTTCCACCAAGGCTGCTTGGCCATTTTCAGTTGCGGCGACGGCCCGCTTCAGGGCCGGCCCCACCTCCAGCGGGTCTTCCACCCGCTCCGAGTAGGCGCCAAGGCCCTTGGCCACCAGACTCCAGTCGCCGGTGAGTTGGGCCATGGCGGGCGGCGGGCCGTTGGGGCTTTCCATGCCCATTAGGCCGCCACCGGTGCCCTCGTTGTTGACCACGATGGTCAGAATGGGCAGACCCATGCGCACGGCGGTCTCAAGCTCCATGCCGACCATGCCGAATGAGGCGTCGCCCAACAGGTGGACCACCAGATCGTCTGGGCGTCCCAGTTTGGCGCCGATGGCCCCGCCCAGGGACCAGCCCATGGCGGCCATGCCGCCCATGCCCAGATAGCTGCGGGGCTTGGTGGCGGTCCAGAAGGGCGACATGTAGCCGCGGCTGCCGCCGGCGTCGTGGAGAGCAATGGTCTTGTCGGGGTCGACGATCTTGGCCAGTTCTTGGACCACACGGTAGCCGTTGGTGGGGGTCGACGTGTCATTGAAAACAGCCTCCCACTCGCCCATGTGCTTGTCCTTGGCCTGCTTGATCTCGGCCACCACTTCCTCTTTAAGGCCGCCCTTGCCCGGCCCGATGCGCTCTTTCACGGCGTCCAGGATGGCCCGGAGGGCCAACTTGGCGTCGGCCAGGATGGGCACGTCGGCCTGGTAGATCTTGTTCAGGTCCTCCACGTCGGCGTTCACATGGATCAGGCTCACCCCCTCGGGGATGGGCCGCCCGTCGGTGCCGTTGGGCAGCCGGTAGGAATTGCCCACCGCCAGCACCACGTCGGCCTTGCGGTTCATGTGCAGCGAAGCCCCACTGGCGTACCGGCTGCGGGGATAACAACCCATGCCCATGGCCAGGGGATGGTCCTCGGGGAAGACGCCCTTGGCCACCAGGGTGGTCGCCACCGGCATGGACAGCAATTCAGCCAGCTCTTTGGCCTCGTCCCAGGCCTCGGCGGACAGGACTCCGCCGCCCAGGTTCAATATGGGCATCTCAGCGTTGACCAGCAGGTCGGCGGCCCTGGCGACTTCATCGGCGTCGGGGGCGGCCTTCCGTCCGGGGCCCACCGGCTCGTATGCCAACGCCTCGTCGGGGGCCTCGGTCATCAGCACGTCTTGAGGCATCTCCAGCACCACCGGGCCGGGAGAGCCGGAGCGCAGGGCGGTGAAGGCGCGGCGCATGATGGACGGGATGTCTTCCACCTTGGCCATGGTGCCCCGCCACTTGACCAGGGTGTCGAAGATACTGGCCGAGACCTCTTGCTGCACCTCCTTGCCCAGTTGCGCCAGGGGTACCTGTCCCATCAGAAGCAGCACGGGGATGTTGTCGGCGTAGGCCCCGGCGATGCCGGTCAGGGTATTGGTGGCGCCGGGGCCGGTGCCGGTCATGGCCACGCCCACCTTGCCGGTGGCCCGGGCGTAACCGTCGGCGATCTCCACGCCCAGCCTCTCGTTCCTGGCGGCGAAGACCTTGATCGTCTCTGAGTTCCTCAGGCCCGTCCAAAGGGGGTTCAGACCGCCGCCTTGGAAACCGGCGATGTACTCCACACCTTCTTTCTCCAAGGCGAGGACTACGGCATCGGCACCACGCATGATTCCTCTCTTTACCTATTCGAATCCGGCCGGGGGAGTGATGGCACGGCGCTGAAACCCAAGCGGGATTCCGTGCCTGGCCACCTCAGGTTGAGGGGATGATACGCCCGCGCCCAATGGGGGTCAACCGGCTCAGCCGGGTTTTCAGATACCCATCAGCAGGTCCGACATGGCGCACTTGAGCGACAATCACTATGATGACAAAGGGCGTCTAGAAGCCTGACCCGATGGGAAGATAATAGATGAACGGAAAGAAATCTCCGGTCCGGCTCCCAGTACTCGCCGCTCTATTCTTCTTGCCGTTGGCGTTGCTGGCTTGCGGCTCAGAAAAGACTTCCATGCTGACGGCTACGCCGGCTCCCATGCCCACGGCGGCGCCCGCACTGGCTGGCGCACCGGCGGAGATCGGGGTCCGCTACTCACATAGGCTATATAC
>CAYMZL010000052.1:5392-9550 GCA_964394825.1 uncultured Dehalococcoidia bacterium
CTGCGGGGTCCGGTACGCGGGCTTCGATGGGCGGAGGTGGCTAGCCGACCAGTTCCTGGGCGAAGCGAACCCTCCGCCGGGCTGGGGAAACCCTAGCGATCCCGGCACCATGGAGTTGGTTGCCAAAGACCGGGCTTTGTTCCAGTCAAAGTCCGGGAATCGCGCTTTTTTCGAACCCGCTCCGGAGGACTACCCTTTCAAGATATGCGCGTGAGCGCAGTCTTGCACCCAGACCAATATCCACACACCGATAGATTCTCCAAACACTGAGAACTCCCTCTTGACAACGTGAAGCGTATAGTATATATACTCGTTATACAGTATTGAAATGTATTGCTTCTAAGTAATTAATTCGAAAGGACGACTTTCGGCATGCGCGAACCCATCCTAGCACTGCTGTCCGCTGGCTACACTCACGGCTACGAGTTGAAGCAGGCTATCGACAATGCGTTCGGCGCGGTCGGGCCCGCGATCAACGTCGGGCAAATCTACACGACTCTGTCCCGCCTGGAGCGCGACGGCCTCGTGGTAAGCGGAGAGGTGGAGCAGTCCGACAGGCCGAACAAGCGCGTCTACGAACTCACGGACGAAGGCCGCTCCGCCCTTGAGCACTGGGTCCGGGAGGCGACGTCGAGCCAGAAGCTCAGAGACGAGTTCTTCGTGAAGCTTGTCCTGGCGCTGGTTGCCGGTATCGCAGAGCCAACGGACCTGATCGCGCGCCAGCGACAACATTACCTTCAGGTCCTCAGGGACCTCGACGTGGCGGCCGAGAGGGCCGACGAAGATGGCACCGGACGGCTCCTGGTGGAGGGAGCGGTGCTCCATCTGCAGGCGGACTTGAAATGGCTGGATATATGCGAAGAGCACTTTGCCAAGGGAGGTACCCCATGACCGAGATATTGAGGGCTAGAGAGCTTGCCAGGACCTACGACAGCAACGGCGCGACCGTGTTGGCGTTGCGAGGAGTCGATATTGCCGTCGAGCAAGGGGAGCTTGTGGCCGTGATGGGACCCAGCGGCTGTGGGAAGTCCACCCTGCTTAACCTCCTCGGCGGCCTTGATCGGCCAACCGCAGGAGAGGTTTTCCTCGGCGGCGAGCGCATCGACAACCTCAGTGAGGGCGAGAGAGCAGTAATCCGACGGCACCAGGTGGGCATTTTGTTCCAGGCCTACAACCTGATCGGGAACCTGACCGTCGCTGACAACATCGAGCTGCCTGCTCTCATCGCCGGGCTTTCGTCGAAGGAAGCCCGAACTCGGAGGCTAGCCCTATCGGAGGAGCTTGACATCGCCGACAAATCGGACACCGTGCCCGCGAAGCTGTCAGGCGGCGAGCAGCAACGGGTCGCCATCGCCCGCGCGCTAATCAACCGGCCCGATGTACTGCTTGCTGACGAGCCGACCGGAAACCTCGACACGAAAAACGCCCGAGATGTTATCGACCTGCTTCGAAGCTACAACGCAGATGGCCAGACCATCGTGCTTGTCACCCACGATCCCCGGGTGGCCAGCGCCGCCAATCGCATCATACGCATGCGGGATGGCTGGATAGTCGACGAAACACGAATTGAAGACAGGCACGATTCCAAGGCCGTCTTATCGAGCCTCATGGACCTGGAGGTGTAGCTATGTGGACTGCTTTATTTCGGAAGGCCCGCGCCGACACGTTGAGCCAGCCTCTTCAGACGGCCCTCGTCTTTCTCGTCGTGGCAGCGGCAACGGCAACGTTCACCTTTGCCTTAACTACGGCGCAGAGCGTGAACGACGCTTATCTGGACAGGCATGCGGAGACAAACGGGGCCCACGTCTGGTTCACAAGCCCGGAAGGCGTATCTGGCCCTTCTTTCCTGGCGCCGATAGCCGACATGGACAAAGTCACCGCTTCCTCGGGTCCCTTCCCCGTGCTGTTTGGGCAGTCAGCGCTTTTGACGGACAAACGGGTGGTCGACCTCAGAGTCTTCGGCATACCCGCCGAGCGGCCCGAGGTGGGCACGCCCATCATCACGGACGGACGTTGGCTCGCGACCAACGGGACCCGGGAAATCGTCTTCGACAAGGGCCTCGCACGGGAGTTGGGACTAAAAGTCGAAGAGCCCGTCGAGGTCCTAACCAACGGACGAATCGTGACGTTCACGGTCGTCGGCTTCGCTGTCACTTCTGAGCTTATATCGTATCCGTGGGAGTTCTCCGGCTTCGCGATGGTACTGCCAGAGACGATAGAACGCCTCGAGCCCGACCCCACAAAACGGGCGTGGAGGCTCAACGTACGGATTGCAGAACCGGAGAATGCCGACCGGTTCGGGCAGGAAGCGATCACCACATACCCGGTCGGAGACCGAGCGCCGGACCGGGAGAACTGGCTGGATATCAAGGAGAATTTAACTGAAACTTTCAAGCTGTTCGCGACCTTCTTCGGAATCTTCGGCGTCGTCTCGCTCGGCGCGGCAGCCTTCGTGATCGTCAACGTCGTCATCGGCTACGTCATGGCCCACGCCCGCGACATCGGGCTCCTCAAATCGATCGGATTTACGCCTCGCCAGGTTGCGGCGCTCCTCCTGATCGAACACGTGGGGTTGAGCCTGCCGGCGTCGGCGCTCGGCATACTCCTGGGGTTCGCGGCCGCCCCGGCAATCCTGCGGGTCGCAGCCGGTGGGTTGGGCACGTCCGCACCCCCGACTCTTGACCTTCTGCTAACGGTAGCTACCCTTCTCGGCGTGCCTCTGGCGATCGCCCTGATCACATTGATCCCGGCCTGGCGGGGAGGAGGCGTGCCGACCGTGCAGGCACTGACCATCGGGCTCGCACGGGAGCAGTCGAAACCATCGAGAGTGGGGAGGCTCGCATCGCGGCTGCGAACGGGCACCGTCATCTCCCTGGGAGTGAAGGACATCTTCGCCCGGCCGTTTCGCGCCGTACTAACCGTACTGGCTCTGACAGGCGCTGTGGTCCTGGCAACCTTCACCGTGGGGATGGACGCCACACTACGAGGCATCACCGACGACCCCACTTTAGCCGGGGCAGTCAGCTACGAGGCGACCGTGAGACGTGGTCCCGACTCTACCATGTCCGACATGGAGGTTCGGGAACTCATCGAGTCGAGGTCACAGGTGGACACCTATCGCCCGCAAAGGCGACTCCTGGTCGGTTTTAATGGCGTAGACGGCGGACAGGATACCTTCGGCGCCGTTGCGACAGAAGGCGGTCAAGCGCTTCTGGCCCCTCATCTGACCGGCGGCCGCCTGTTCTCGGGCCCCGGTGAAGCAATCATCAGCAGGGAGCTGGCCGACCTCGCAGGCGCGAATGTGGGGGATGACATCGTGCTGGAGGTCTATAGGCCGATGGACACTTTGCGCGAGACTCCGCTCAAAGGCAAGCAGCTTGATTTACGCGTCGCTGGAATATACATCCACGGAAGCCTCGAGGCGCTCTTCGACCTCGATACGGTACGTCTTCAAGCGCAGGCGGACGTAGAGCCCCACTCCTATGCAGTGAAGCTCGTGGACGGCGCCGATCCGGAGGCGTTCAAATCGGCGCTGGTACGGCATACTTCAGGGCGGCTCCGCGTCGAGGTGTACGACGCCTCAGCGGAGAACCGGCAGATCACTGGCATTATCCGACCTCCGCTTTACGGCATAACCGGCGCCATCCTGGCGATAGGTGCGGTAAACCTGCTGATATCGCTCTTCCTGGGGGGGTGCGGGAACGCTATCGGGACTTCGGCATCATGAAGACCTTGGGCTTCACGCCGCGCCAGATCCTGGCCTCGGTCAGCGCCTCCGCGATTCTCTTCGCCCTTGTGGCCATCGCGATCGGGACGCCACTAGGGTTACTATTCACCCGCTTTTCACTCAACTACATCGGTGAGCAAGCAGGCGCGGGGTCCCCGTTCGGGACGATGCCTGGACCTGCCTGGATAGCAGGCCTCGCTCTGATAACACTGGCTGTGGCCATAATCGGGGCGTTGGTCCCCGCCCGGCGGGCGGCTGGAATCAGTGTGACCGAGGCATTGCGGTACGAGTAGACAAACGACTAATTTCAGCTGCCTGCGCCGTGCAGAACAGTGCGCCGAAACGAGTCACGACGACGTTACTGATAGGTAGGGGAGACGGGGGCGAGATCGTTTTCCATCACCCCACCAAACGACTACGATTTCAAACCT
>CAYMZL010000053.1:0-325 GCA_964394825.1 uncultured Dehalococcoidia bacterium
GGCCGGGCTGATCTTCGCGGCGGCTGCGGCCTGTGCGCCGGACCCGGCCGGTTCCCCAATTCCCGTCCCAACCGATACCCCCATTCCTCTTCAGACCAATACCCCCATTCCCGCCCAGTCAATGGGAGTATTGGCCGGTTCGGTCACCATCGGGCCGCTGTGCCCCATCCAACCATGCTCCCAGGCGATCGGGGACACCTACTCGTCCAGGGAGTTGTATCTACGGTCCGAAACCGTGGACGACATTGTGGTCCCGCTGAGAGTAAACGGAACATTCCTCAAGCTGGTGCCCGTCGGTAGATACAGCGTGAATCTCAGTGACTGT
>CAYMZL010000053.1:335-9474 GCA_964394825.1 uncultured Dehalococcoidia bacterium
CTGTGAATTTCTTGGTTGTTCCAGTTCTCTGCCGGTCACGGTCGTGATAAAGGAGGGCGAAGCCACGGACATCAGCATCGACATCGACACCGGGATCCGGTCGCCGGTCGAACCCGGGTCTCCCACCGCCCAACTGGGCGATGACCTGCGGGCCGCTGGGGCGGACGTCGAGATGGGCGAGAGCGCGACGCGAGGGCTATTCGGCGCACTTCAACGCAATTTTGTTGCCGATGGCATCGAGTTTTTCGTGGTTGAATTTCCAAGCGTGGATGAAGCCCAGGAATTCGCCGCCACGGTGGACCCCGATGGTCATTCCATGCGTACTTCCAGAGGTGACGCCCTTACAATCACCTTTTGGGAATGGACAACCAGTCCACATTTCTATGCCAGGGGCGCGCTCGTCGTTGTGTACATCGGCAACGATATCGGCATGCTAACCCTGCTGGAAGGCGTTCTTGGCAGGCAGTTCGCCGGCAGTGCCTCGGTCACGCCCGGTCAGCAAGACCCGGGCGGCGGCGCCAGCCGGACCGCCCACCGCGAATTGAGCGCTCGGCTTGGGGTGGCCCCGGCGGACCTGCGGTTGGTCAATTCCCGGATAGTGGAGTTTGGCGACGGAGCGCTGGGTTGTCCAGACGCCGGCGTGTTCTATACCCAGGCCATAGTGCCGGGTTACGTTCTGTTGTATGAGATCAACGGCGTTAGATACCCGTTCCACGTCAGCATAGACGGCCGGTTGTTCACCGACTGCCGCGGAGAAAATAACGTGGCGGTGCCGTTCCGTCTGGCGGATGACATCGTGAAGACCAAGGACGCGTTCCAGTTCGCCGGAGGGACGCCGTCCCATCTGGGGAAAGAGGTGGTGTTGCAAACCCTGGCCGACGCCCAGGCGTTTCTGTCCGAGTCAGGCGGCCTGGTGGAGATCGATCTGGAACGGATCGACTGGGATGCGGAGATGCTGGTTGGGACAGTGATCACCGGCTCAGGATGCGGCTTCGAGACAATAGTGCCGATGGTAATGATGAAGCATCTGGGTATGACGGTCGATATTAGCGTGGAGGCGATCCAGACCGGCCTCTGTGAGAAGGCCTGGGCGCAGCCCGTTTGGTTGGCCGTCCAGGAAGTTCCCAAGGATTATTCGGCCGGCTTCATCCTCTCCTATGCCATCGAATGACCTGGAAGCGCCCATCCCGCCGGTGCGGTTAATCTGCCCGCTCCGGCCACACCGGCTCGTTGTAACCGAGCGGCACCGATGGCCGGGCCCAGTGGGGCGGTGTCTCAGAAAGGCGCACCACCGGCCCTAGGTGCTGGAGCCGGCCGACCGGCGTGTTGCTCTCCATGAACCAGCGGTCCAGCTCCGCGGAAGTAAATTCCTCCGGCACGTCCTTAAGACCGGTGTCCGGCACCTGGCCGCGTCCGACGAGCCAGTGCCCGACCTGCGCCAGAGAGATCCGCACCAGCCAACTGCCGCCCTCGCGGGTCCGGCGCCCCAGGGCCACCAACGCCCCGAACGCCATCAGATATCCGGTCAGATAATCGATGGCCGACACCGGATAGAATTGTGGGCCCGGCACGGCGCCCGGGAACAGATCACCCTGGCGGCTGGTGATGCCGCTGACGGTCTGCACCACCGTGTCGAACCCGCGGCGAGACGCCCAAGGGCCGACATGACTGAATGCGGACAGCGAGACGTAGACGATGCCGGGCCGCAATTGCGCCAGTTCCTCAGGCGAGAGCCCACGCGTTCCGAGTGTTCCCGGCCGGTATCCCTGAGAGAACACGTCCGACTCGCGGACCAGACCGCGCAGGGTCTCGAGGTCCTGTTGCTCGCGTAGGTCAAGATTTGCGGAGAGCTTTCCGTGGCCGGTGTCGTATTCTTGGTAACCGATATTCGGCAGATGCGCCGCAGTGATCTTCAAGACGTCGGCGCCGTGCTCGGCGAGAGTGCGGGCACAGGTCGGCCCGGCAAGGACCCGCGTCAGGTCCAGCACCCGTACACCGGACATGGGCCGGTCGCCGTCGGGCAGCTTCTCCGGCGGACTGTCGCCGATCTTGACGATCTCCATCAGCGGCAAGGAGGCGACCGCGGCGGCCTGCGGGTGCTGGGCCCATTCTTCGATGGTGCGCACCATGCCCCCGGCGCCCTTGGCGGCGATGATGGCCTCCTCAAGCTCAAGCGCATCCCATTTGGCCACCGCTTTGCTCACTTCATCCCGGTCTTCCGCCACGCCCAACACGCCAAGGGCGGCGGCTCGGTGGTTGGGGAAATTGCAGTGAAGATAACTCCAGCGGCCGTTCTTGGCCGGATACACGCCCATCACCGTGTTGCGCTCGGTCGAAACGGTCGCCCCGTCCATCTGCATATACTTCCCGCTGCGTAACGAGGCAGTCGCCTGGCGGGTATCGACCGCTACTTCTTGGCTACGTCCGGTGCGGGATTCCCACAGATCAGAGATAGCCAGGCCGATCGCCCCGAGCGCGGCGGCGCTGCACTCACCGATGCGGAACGGGGTCGGCAATATGGGATCGTTGCCCCCGGTTATCTCGAGTTCGCGCACGCGCTGCTCCGGCCAACCCGCGATCGGCAAAAGCGTGCGTAGAATATCATCAGTCATGGACGTGACTCCTCCATCTTTGGTGCCGGCGCTCTATATTACCCGGTTTGCCGTCAGCGCGGTAATCGTCTGTTCCCACCCAGGCCCATAGTTCTGTGCCTACGGATTATACTTTCCCGCAAATTCGACAACCGTAGAGAGGGCGGTACCCCTTTGAGGCTAATCGTAGTAGAATAAGCACCATGGTGGACTTGAAAACCTGGCTGCGCGAACAGGGGCTCACGGTTCGGGATTTTTCCCTGGAACTTGGGGTGCCGGTTAAGACGGTCCAGGATTGGGTCTACCGAGGCGTAGAGCCGTCTGCCGAGAACCGGGATATCCTCGCCGGTTACATCACTTCACGCTGTGCTCACCATTGGATAATCGCGGTCCCGAATGGTCCATTCAGCGACGGCGTGTGTCAGATTTGCGGAGATCATAGGGAGTTCCAGAACTCGATATCCGACTACCGCTGGCCTGCCAACACCCCGGCAGGTAACGGCGCCACTGTCAAGGCCGTCCCGGGCGGGCCGGCCTTACCCACCGCCCGCCGGGAAGGGTGACTTCCAACCCAGCCCATTACGAGTTGCCTTAACGATAATCAATTAAAAGAGGGTGGCCGAACAGCCACCCTCTTTTTTGTCGAAACGACGCTATGCGCTCTTAGAAGGCCAGGGATCTCCGTGCTTTTTGAAATCCTTGGTCAACCAACCCCAAGACCGCGGACCGGAGTTTTACAGCGGACCACCGGCGAAATTGGCAGTCTGCTTGCGATAAACCTGGAGCCGCTGGCGTGAGGTTTCCACCACAAAGACCCGGCCCTCATCATCCACTTCCACCGCTATTGGCCCGTGGAACAGCTTCTCCCGCTCTTTTAGACCCTGGGCCCTTTCCCGGCCCCTTACCATCGACGGGTCCAACTCCACCCGCTCCCGGCCCCACTTTGACAAGGTTGCATCGCCGGTCAGCTTGGTGATAAAGCCGCCATCGGCGTCGAACACCTGGAGACGGTCGTTCTTGAAGTCGGTAACGTAGATGATTCCATCCTTATCGACCGCGACTCCGGTGGGCCGATCGAACTCGCCATCACCCTGTCCAGAATTGCCAAACTTCATCAGGAACCGGCCGTCCCGATCGAATTTTTGAATCCGGTCGTTGCGCCAGTCGGCCACGTACACGTCGCCATTACGGTCGATCTCTATGCCCCAGGGATAGCTGAACTCGCCGTCACCGCTGCCGCTGCGGCCCCATTTGGCTATGAATTTCCCCTCTTTAGTGAATATCTGAACTCGATGGTTCGCGCTGTCCACCAGATAGAGATTATCCTCAGCATCGAATGCCAGCCCGGAGGGGCGGTTGAATTCGCCGTCGCCATCCCCGAGTGTTCCCCACTTGCCGACACATTCCCCGCTCTTGTCAAACACGGAAATCCGGTTGAGCCACTCATCGGCCACGTAGGCGTTGCCTGCTTGGTCCAGGGCGACCGACGTGGGCCACATAAAACTTCCATCCGGGGCGGAGTCATCTGCGTCTTCCGGGGGAACTTTGGTGCCGAACTCTCGGACCAATTCCTCGTCTACCGTGAACACCGTAACCCGCTTGCAGGGGAAAAACGCCGGGGTCTCAGAGCCACGGCTTACCACGTACAGTAGGTTCTCTTCGTCCCGTGTTATCGCCACCGGATAGAAGAACCCGCTCCCGCTCCGGTTTTCTTGCCGTCCGATGGTGTGGCTATATTCGAATGTTATCGGTGCAATCTCAGTAACCATTTTCCCTCACAAAAGGCGGATCTTCATCAGGTAGCTCGGAAACTATCTCAAAATCGTGGATCCAACATTGATGATCCTTCGACAGGCTCAGGACGAGCGGATGGAAAGAACCTCTCCGTTCGTGGTGAGCTTGTCGAACCATCTTTTGCGATAGTTACTTAGCGCCCGTAGAGTTACTTGATGAAGTCAAACTGCTCGTAAGTTCCACCAAGAATGGGATTAGCGTCCAAGCCCATCCACTGCTCCAGCAATGTGGCGTAGGTGCCCCTGAAATCGTTGTTCCATTGGAGGTCGCCTGAGTCCAGCTTCTCCGGCTCCAGGGAAGGATACTCCCCGTAAAGGCCACCCTTAACCGCGTCTCCCATAACGAAGGCCACTCCGCCAGAGCCGTGGTCCGTGCCCGAGCCGTTCTCCTGCACCCGGCGGCCGAACTCGGTGAACAACAAGATCACCACTTCCTCGTTGGCGTTGTGCTCCTTCAGGTCCTGTTGGAAGTCGCTGATGGCGTTGGACACATCGGCCCACAGTTTGGGTAAGGTGATGTCTTGGTTGGCGTGGGTATCGAATGTGCCGGGATTTACGCCGGTGTAAAACACCCGGGTCCCGAAGTCCGAAAAATGCACCTGCGCGATGCTCTTCATCCATTGGGCGAACGGGCTGCCGCCGTACTCCACGCTGGAGGAGTAGGTCTGGGGCGCCGTGCTGAGGATGTCCGCTCCTTTCAGGGCGTCCAAACCGGTCTGGGACAGGTAATCGCTCACGGGCCCAGAGCCGATCATGGGAGCGTACATGCGGGCGAAGATATCCAGGGCTTCACCCCGCTTCTCGTCGCCCTGTATTCCCGTCAGCACTCCGTAGTTGTTGAGGTTGCCCACCGAGGCCACCGAAACGCCGGGCGCGGCCAGAGCCCGGGGGAGGCCACGGCCAAAGTTTACGGCGGTCAGAATGTTCTCTTTGTTGGGGTCCAGGTCACGGATGGCCTTGCCCAGCCATCCGTCGGGGGCCATCTTTTCGGGCTCGGCAGTATGCCAGATGTCCAGGGAGCGGAAATGGGAGCGATTGGGGTTGGGATAACCGATGCCTTGCAGGACGGCGACTTTACCCTGATCGTACATCTCCTTGATCGGTTCCATACCGGGGTGGAAGCCAACCTTGTCATCCACGGCCAAGACCCGGTCCGGACCGATCTGCAGGTTAGGCCGGTAATCCACGTAATGGGGGTCGTTGTAGGGAACAAAGGTGTTCAGGGCATCGTAGGCCCCCGTCATCTGAAGTACTACCAGCACCGGGTCTTTTTTATTGGAAGTCATTGTTTGCTCCTCATTAAAGATGAGTTGTTGTCCCTCTGCCTCTTAATTGGGTAGACGCCAAAAACCGGATTCTCCGGCTAGGCGTATAGATACTCCTTGGTAGCCACGATCATCTGCAACATCTCGCCGACGTGCTTCGCGAACTCCGGGGTATCGGTGGCCGACACACCGCTCTTTCGCGCGTGTTCCACCAACATCCGGTGGTTCTCATCGGTTAGTTCGTAGTGACCCAGCAGCCGAAGGCAGCCCTCCACCAGTCCCTCTGGAGAGATGGTAGGGCCTTCCGCGGCCAGGGTTTGGACCATGTCTTGTATGCCCGGATAGCTGACATCGCCCACGTAGTCGGCGATGAAGTTGATCCGTCTAACTAGGGTACCACCATCGATCCAATCCCTGCCCGTATGCCAGCCTTCGACCGAAGGAGGGTTCAATATCTCTTGGCCCATCTGTTTCATTTCCTCAAAGATGGCCTCAAAGCCGGGTTTAGGAGTCGTCCAGTCGCCGGCCAGACGCAGAGTGCCTATCACCGTCTCGATCGGGCCCTTTATCCTGGCGAAACGGGCGTTCTTGAAGGCATCGGAGTTGAACAGGACCCGCAGCATGGAACGAATGTTGTAATCGGAGCGGAAATATTCGTCCTCCAACATCTTGATGGTATCCGGGTCCCGGGGTGGGGTGTCCATCCAAGTCGGCACCTGGGCTTCGTCGGCGACGAAGTAGTCGTAGAAGTGGCGGGAAAGGAATCGGGCCGTGGCCGGCTGTTGGCAGATTATTTCAATGATGTCCTCGCCGTTGAAATTGCCGGTGTGGCCCAAGAACGTCTTTTCTCCCTCGTCGTGGTCGTCAGGGTTGTAGGCAAATGTCGAAGTGTAGCGGCCGTAGGGCTGCGTGGGGATGCCATTGGAGATTGTCCAGCCGGTGAAAGCCCGGGCGCACTCCTTCACGTCGTCCTCGGTGTAGTTGAAATTCCCGTCCATGCCCACACCCAAAGAGAATAACTCCAACAACTCTCGTCCGTAGTTCTCGTTGATCGCGTCTTTGTGGCTCAGACAATTGTCCAGGAAGTACACCATGGCTGGGTCTTTGGAAATCTCGATCAACAGGTCTTTGAAGCTGCCCATGCAGCACCGGCGGAGCATCTCCCACTCAGCGTGAGAAGAGACTTGGCTCTGGGTCTTGCTGTCGGCGGTGCATAAGATGCCATGCCAGAAGAGAATCATCTTCTCTTCCAACTGGCTCTTCGAGTTGATCATGCGAAACGCGATGTATTCAGGGACGCATCGGATGAAGTGATTCCACTCGATGAAGTACCGTTCCGCCAGGTCCAGGTCCATGCCATGGGAATTGTCCTCGGGATGCAGCAGTTCCTCCACCGTGGCCTCGTATCCCTTGGCTGCCCGGGCTTCAAGCTCATGATACTGGGCGCCGAATCCGGCGCGGCGCATCAGATGAGCCATCAGAGCTATATCGTTTTCTGCCATCCGTTCTTCTCCTAGTTGTCGGCGCACCAATAGTTAGCCCCTATGTTAGCATTTCGGTTTTTGCTCGTGTCAAGACATCAAATCGTCTTAACGCAGGTCAGGATTCATGCCGGACTGCTATCGGGGACCGGTTTTGGACCCGCCGGCCACCGATCGGCGCGGTGAATTTTACACCCAGTGTGTTCAGGGCGCATCTATCTGACGCGATACCACTATTGCTGTTATTGCTGTTCACGGCTTTCCGCCGAGGGCGCGGTCCAGGTTGTAGGCGGCGCTGATCAAGGCCAGGTGCGTGAACGCCTGGGGGAAGTTCCCCAAGGCCTCGCCGCTGGTCCCGATCTGCTCGGAATACAGCCCCAGGTGATTGGCATAGCTGAGCATCTTTTCAAACATCAGCCGCGCTTTGTTGAGCCGGCTCCGGTCGTGCTGCCCGGCCCGGGTCATCGCCTCCACCAGCCAGAAGGTGCAGATATTGAAACTCCCTTCTTCCCCCTCCAGCCCGTCGTCGGTCTTGTTGACGTCGTACCGGTACACCAGGCTGTTGGACACCAACCCGCCGTCTGCTGGGGAGCGGTCGATTGCGTCCAGAGTCTTGAGCATCCTGGGGTCGGTTGGCGACATGAAGAAGACCAGGGGCATCATCAGATTGGAGGCATCAAGGGTGTCGCTGCCGTAGGACTGCACGAACGCTTGCCGCTCCTCGCTCCATCCCTTTTCCATGATCTCCCGGTATATCTCATCCCGTGCCGCGTGCCACCGCGCCCGGTCGGCAGGGAAGGAACGTTTGTCCGCCAGCCGGATGGCCCGGTCGATCGCGACCCAGCACATGAGCTTGGAGTAGACAAAGTGCCGCTGTCCGCCCCGGACCTCCCAGATGCCCTCGTCGGGACGCTGCCAATTGTCCACCACCCAGTCGGTAAGCCGGCTCAGATGGGTCCAAAAGTCGTAGGAGATGGGCGTCCCGTATTTGTTGTAAAGATATACCGCGTCCATCAACTCACCGTAGATGTCCAGTTGAAGCTGGCCGGAAGCGCCGTTACCCACCCTGACGGGGCTGGACCCTTTGTAGCCCTCCAGGTGGGTTAGCGTCTCCTCCTTCAGCTCGTGGCGGCCGTCGATGCCGTACATGATCTGAAGGGAGCCGTCCTCGTTAGCCTCCGCGGCCCGGGCCTCGATCCAGCCCATGAACTTGGCGGCCGCTTCGGTGAAGCCGATACGCAACAGGGCGTACAGAGTGAAGGCGGCGTCCCGGATCCAGGTGTAGCGGTAGTCCCAGTTGCGCTCGCCGCCGATACCCTCGGGCAGACTGCAAGTAGGGGCCGCCACGATGGCTCCAGTGGGCTCGTAGGTGAGAAGTTTGAGCACCAGTGCCGACCGTTCCACCATCTCCCGCCACCGGCCCCGGTAGGTGGACTGGGAAAGCCAATTCCGCCAGTACTCCACGGTCTCCTCGAAGAGGTGCTCGCTCTCCTCCTCGGAAAACGTGGAGCCGACGTTTGACTGGTCTTCGACCTGAGCGATGGAGAAGGTGAGAGTCTGGCCCTCATGGAGCGTGAAATCGCACACCACTCCACTACCTTGCTGGACCAGGGGCATCGTGGTGGAAAGCTGGATCCTGATGTCGGGCGAAATAAACATCGCGCCGCACTCGTTCATTAGTATCTCGTGCTCGTCCCGGGCATAATTGGTGGCCGGGAAGCACTCCATCCGGAGAGCCATGGTCCCGCGGACAATGTTTACCCTCCGGACCAATTGATTGACCTCGTGGTCGTGGCCGTGATAGTCCACCGGCATGAAGTCAGTGACTTCGGCGACCCCGCCGGGCGACAGGAACCGGGTGATCAATACGTTGGTCTCCGGCCAGTAGAGTTGTTTGTGGGTTGCCCCATCTTGGATTGGTGCGATCTTGAAATACCCACCCTTCTTCTCGTCGAGGATGGCGCCGAAGATGCTGGGCGAGTCGAACTTAGGGCAACAGAACCAATCGA
>CAYMZL010000054.1:0-9393 GCA_964394825.1 uncultured Dehalococcoidia bacterium
TTGTGGTTCCTGATTTCCGTCAACGCAACAACTCCAGTGCCAGGTCCGGTGATATAGAGGCGCTAGATGGCACTACGCTTGCCAGTACATTACTTAATCTGAGAACTCATGCTGATGACACCCAACAAAGGCGATATGAAACGATAGTCGAAATCTTTCATCAACTATTCCCACAATTCAAAATTCAAGCGATCGAGCTCCAACCAGGAAGCAGTCGCCCAGATGTGCGGTTCACATCTACCCAAACTGATGAAAGAATCTCTCTTGGTCAAGTCAGTGCGGGCCTGCAAGAATCTCTGGCGTTAGTGACAAATTTAGTTTCGCGAGAGGGATTGGTCTTTTTTATCGAACATCCCGAGAACCACCTGCACCCTCACGCGATAAGGGCATTCAACGAGCTCTTGATCAAGGCTGCAACGAATAATCAGATAATCGTAGCCACTCATTCACCTTACCTCGTTAACCCTACGCGACCTCTGGATCTCCGAAGATTGCAACTTCCCCTGGTCGCCGGGACTCAGGTCCACAGGATTCCCCCCGCCAGTGTCGATCCTGCGTCTAAGGCTGGATCGAAGCTGGCCGGGCAGATTGCAACCATGATGAGGTTGATTGAATCTCGCGAAGCGGTATTCTCGCGAGCTGTTTTGCTGGTCGAAGACCAATCGCAATATGAGTTCATCAAGCAAGTAGCTAACAAAATTCCTCCAGGCCTTGACTCAGTCGGCGTCTCAGTCGTGTTCACCGGCGGACATAATGGCTTCAGAACTTACGTCCCCGTGTTAAACGGTTTAGGTATTCCGTTCATCGCCCTTAGGGACCTGCCTTGGAATGATGACGCCGAATATCCACCGAATCAATTTTTGTCGCTCGGGATGGAATTAGAAGACTATCTTGACCAAGAAGGATTGGGCAGCCAACGCCAAGAGATTATTAACGAGTTCGGAACTGGGTCCAAAGTACGAACAGCTCAAATTCTTGGGGGTGTGATTGACGCGGAGCAGATACCTTCAAGATTCAATGAGATATTTCGGCTAGTGGCATCACTTGTCGGTAATGATAAGGATTCGGCCGCTGCAGCCTGTTAGGTTCGTAGCGGTTTTTTATTTTCTACCGCAGATAGCTGACTACGCCGTCTGACGGCGTCAACCGACCTGGCAATAATGAGGCCAATTGGCACCGAATAGAACAAATAATCTACCGGTTTATGCTTTACACCCGTAAAAAGGATGTGAGAAAATACGGATAGCCCGGGGAAGGGCCAGCGATGAAGTGAAATCGGTCTCATTAGCCGACTAACCCAGTCGCTGGGGGAGTGTCTCTTCTTCCGGGCTATTCTTTTGCCTAAAAAACTTACACGTTAATTCATATTATTGTATAGGGACCCTATATAGTCAATCGATTAGACGAACCCAGTTTAAAAGGAATTGACGGTAAATGGAAAGGCCGGCATCGCGAGGAACACCCTAGCGAACACCTCCGGCACTCCAGTGTCAACTTGACGTTAGAACCTACTCTCATATTTTGCCCGGCCTTCAAGAAGCGGCGGCCAAGGCGTTCGACGACGGCCTAAAAGTTCGCCCGGAATCCGTGTCCGCCCCGGCCAACGTAGAGTCCATTGGTAGCAGCTAATGAAGTGCTTGGTCAGCGAAATGGTTAATAGAGACAAAAAACCAGGCCCTCTGAATGAATCGAGGGCCTCGTTTCGTGACCAAAAGTGGCGCGCCTGGCAGGACTCGAACCTGCAACCCCTGGGTCCGAAGCCCAGTACTCTATCCATTGAGCTACAGGCGCATCTAACGGGGGAATCGAGTAGTATTACTATTGGGGCGAGCGACGGGATTCGAACCCGTGATCTCCTGTGCCACAGACAGGCGCCTTAGGCCTCTTGGCTACGCTCGCCATGGTGGATTTATTGAGTATCCGCCTGTTATGACCAGGCCGGCCGCTGCGCTCAGGAGGGCTGGACCCGGCCGAACACAGTTGCAAATAGGCTTAAATATGTTAGCAAATGGGCATGCCTCTTACAAGGAGCCGCAGCTAGCGTTGACAGACCGGCCTGGCTGGTTTTCCGGCGGCATTTCGGCGCATTCCCGCATTCCATTGAATTAGCGTTGCCGGGCTATCTGAAATAAGCTTACGGCAAAACGCCGTGGCCCGGCGGTCTCCGAGACCAGCAAGCCCTATCCTGGCGATTGAGGAACAACACAACATGGGTTGGAAGCCACTGCTGCTAATCTTCGGCGTGCTCTTCTTGGCGGCCGCCTGTTCCGGGTCGTCCGGCGGCGGCAACGGGTCCGCCACCGAGTCACCGGAGGCCACCGCGCCCACCAGCGCACCGGGATTCAGCGAGTCCACGGGCAACGGGGAACCGCTGGAAGGGGGGCGGTTCGTCCGCCTGTTCGTGGACCCGCCCACCCTTGACCCGCACCTGACCACCGACGCGACCTCCGCCACGATAATAGTCGAGGTGTTCGGCGGATTGGTGACCATCGACGCCAACCTGGATGTGGTGCCCGACCTGGCCGAAAGCTGGGACATCTCCGCCGATGGACGAGTCTACACCTTTAGGATACGCCCGGACGCGACGTTCCACGACGGCAAACCGGTGACCGCGGAGGATGTCCGCTGGTCCCTGGAACGGGCCACCAATCCCCTGACCGAAGCGCCCAACGTCGACCAGTACCTGGGAGATATCGTGGGCGTGGACGAGAAACTGGCCGGAGACGCCCTGACGATCTCCGGTGTCCGCGTCATCAACGAACGCACCATAGAGATCACCATCGACCAATCCAAGTCGTTTTTCCTGGCCAAACTTACCTACCCGACTGCCTTTGTGCTGGACCGGGAAAACATCGAAGCCAACCCCAAGAACTGGTTCCGCAAGCCCAACGGCACCGGTCCATTCCGGATGACCGAGTACAAGGTCGGCGAGACACTGGTCCTCAGCCGCAACGAAGGCTACCACCTGGGCCCGCCCAAACTGGCTGAGGTGGAGATGATCCTAAGCGGCGGGACCTCGATGCTCATGTACGAAAATGACGAGATCGATATCGCCGGCGTGGGCCTAGCCGACCTTGACCGGCTGCTCGACCCAAGCAACCGCCTCAACGCTGAACTCAAGAAGGCGGCCCCGTCCTTCAGTGTCCAGTACATCGGTTTGAACGTGAACGAGCCGCCCCTGGACGACCGCAAGGTGCGCCAAGCTCTGAACCTGGCCATCGACAAGAGAGAGATCGCCACAATCGTGCTGGGCGACCAGGTTGTGCCGGCCACCGGGATCCTGCCTCCGGGCTTTCCCGGATTCAGCGAGTCAGTATCCGGCTACAATTTCGACCCGGAAAGGGCTAGGCGCCTGTTGCGGGAATCCAAGTACGGCGACGACCTGGACAACCTGCCTCCCATCACCATCACGACTCCGGGCAGCTTCGGCGCCAACGTTAGCCTGGACATGGAAGTGGTCCTCCAGATGTGGGAGGTGAATCTGGGGATCAAGACCGAGTTTCAGCAGACTGAATTCGCGACTTTCTTGAAGGACCTGAACAAACGGCGATTCCAGATGTTCGACATCGGTTGGATCGCCGACTACCCTGACCCCGAGAATTTCCTGGACATATTGTTCTACAGCGACAGCAGCAACAACCACACCAATTACAGCAACCCGGAGGTCGATGCCCTGCTGGAAAAGGCTAGGGTGGAGACTGACGAAACCCTGCGCTACCGCATATACAACGAGGTCGAGCAGATGATCTTGGACGACGCACCTTGGATCCCGCTTTGGTACAGCGGTGAGCGGTATCTGTTGGTGAAGCCCTACGTGCATGACTACCTGCAGACCCCGCTGATCATTCCCAAACTCAGGCACGTTTACCTGACAAAAGATTAGGGGCCGGGCGGAAGCGTGGGCACCTACATAGTTCGCCGGTTGGCCTGGCTGCCCGTCATCCTGGTGATTATCTCGTTCATCACCTTCTCCCTGGGGCGGTTTGGGCCGGGCGACCCGGTCGAGATCCTCATGGGCCAGTACAACGACGAGAAGGTCATCGAGCGCATCCGGGAGCAACGGGGCCTCAACGACAATATCTTCGTCCAGTACGGCCGCTACGTTAAGAACGTGACCCGCGGCGATTTTGGCGAAAGCTTCAAGTACCGCGGCCGCACGGTGTCCGAACTCCTCAAAAAGAAGATGTGGGTCTCCGCCCAGCTAAACCTGGCGGCGCTGTTCCTTTCCGTTTCCATCGGTATCCCGCTGGGCCTCTTTGCCGCGCTGAAGCAGGGGACGCTATGGGACACCGGCACGGTTGCCTTTACGCTGCTGGGTCAGTCGATCCCCGTTTTTCTCACTGCGCCCGTCTTATTGCTGGTGTTCGCCTTAAAGCTGGACATCCTTCCAACCCACGGCTGGGGCGGCTTTTTCGACACCCGCATCATCCTGCCGGCCGTCGCGATGGGCGTCCCCGGGATCGCCATTATCACCAGGTTGACCCGCGCCAGCACCATGGAGGTCATCAGCCAGGACTACGTCCGCACCGCCCGGGCCAAGGGGCTGCCCGAATCCGTCGTGCAGCGGCGCCACGTCCTGCGGAACGCCATGATTCCGGTGATAACCATGCTTGGCTTTTCCCTGGCCGGGCTGGCGTTCACCTCATTCATCGTGGAGCGGTTCTTCGGTATCCCCGGCGTCGGGAACCTGTTCATCGAGGCCATCTTCGCCCGCGACTATCCCATCATCAACGCGGTGATAATCATCGGCACTACGTTGTTCGTGGCGGCCAACCTGATCGTCGACCTGATATACCCGTGGCTCGACCCAAGGATCAGGCTGGGAGGCGCATATGCTGCGTGAGGAGGCCGAACCGGCCCTCGGTCCGCAGCTCCGGACCAGCCGCAGCTACTGGGCCATCTCTTTCCGCCGGTTGCTCCGTAAAAAAGTCGGCGTCACCTGCCTGACATTGATCTTGCTGATGTACGGTTCCGGGATACTGGCCCCGCTGGTCACGCCCTACGGTTACAACGACCAGGACCTGTCGATCACCAAGCAGGGGCCGAGTATCAGCCACCCCTTTGGGACCGACCGCTTGGGCCGGGATATCCTGACCCGCATCATCTATGGGCTGCGCACCACCGTCATCATCACCATCGCAACCCTGCTAACCGGCAGTCTCGCAATTGGCATCACCATGGGGTTGCTTGCGGGCTATTTCGGAAGATTCATCGACACCTTGATCATGCGGGTGGGGGAGGTGACTTCAGCTTTCCCCGAGATCTTCCTGGTGTTGATAATCATTTCCACGCTCAAGCCCCCAATCACCGAGTGGGTCCGCGGAGTGGAAGACACCATCGGCATCGATATCGTAAGTCTGGGTATCGTGGACTACTTTGTGCTGTCTCTGGCCCTGGCCATTTTCTCCTGGTTCGGCATGGCCAGGTTGGTGCGCGGTCAGGTGCTCCAGGCCCGTGAGAACCAGTACGTGGAAGCGGCGCGGTCCATCGGCGCTTCCACGCCGCGGATCTTGTCGCGGCACGTGTTGCCCAACGTAATGGGGCCGGTGATAGTGATGGTTTCGGCGGGGCTGGCCGGCGTGGCCGGGTCGGAGATATTTTTGAGTTTCCTGGGGATCGGGATACAGCCGCCGACACCCAGTTTGGGGCTCATGATCTTCGAGAACGGCAGTATCTCAGTGCTGCGCTCCAATCCTCATCTGCTGCTATTCCCCGTTCTCACGTTGTCCTTGCTGCTCTTCACCTTCAACCTGCTGGGTGACGCGGTGAACGACGCCTTCAACCCCCGGGCCCGCTGATCCGCCGGTAACCACCGCCGTACACCTCCAAGCAAACGTACCTGTTGCTACAGGCGCGATTCTACCGCAGGGCATTGCCTCGAAGGTGACAATATTGACCCGTTGCCCCGATGGAATCGGGACTCCATGCACGCCTTCCCCTGTCACCGCGAGTCCCGATGGGATCGGGACGAGGGGTCTCGTTCTCCGTGCGCCGTCATTCCCCAGGTGAAACGAGATTCTTCGTCGGCTGCGGCCTCCTCAGAATGACAGGCTTTAGGCAAGCTCCTAACGCGGCAAAAAGTGGGTGATGCCTGAGAATGCGCCTGGGGTTCGCCTAGAGAAAGGGCCAGCGGCGGCGAAGTCTGGGCAGGGCCACCAGACCCAAAGGAACGCCCAGCAGCAGCAGCATCCCCAAACCGGTGGGAACGCCGGCTGAACCACCGGCCGGGGCGTTGCAACCCGGAGAGATGGAACTGCCTTCGGAATCCTGGCCGTCTTCTCCCGTGGCCCCGGCCGGATCGGCTTCGGCGTCGGGAGTGGGCTCAGGAATGCTGGTCGGCTCGGCGGCTGGCCCTGCGTCACCCTTGGAATCTTCGTCCTGGGAATCTTCGCCCTCAGAACCTTCGGCCTGGGAACTTTCTTCCTGTTCTTTGAGTTGGGATTCAAGTTCATCGGGGGACGGCAGCGGCTCCAGGCCCAGAGACTCCCGCCAGGCGGTATCAAGGCCAAATTGGTCGATGCCGTAAACTTCCAGCAGCGCCTGGTCTATGTTCAGGGTGCGCTGCAGCACCGGGAACAGGGACGCCATCCGTTCCTTGCCGTAGGTGTTGATCATGTAGAGAACAACGGAGCGGCCCTGACCGTAAGCAATGATGATGTCCTCAGGAGTGCCGCCGAAGGCGCCCAGGTACCAAAGAGGCTTGATGCGCCGGGTAAATATGCCGTAGCGCAGAGCGGCGTCGTAGTCGTCAGTGGGGTCGATGTTCCCATATTCGGCCAGACCTTCGTTGAGCCACGCGGGCACTTGGCTGATGGCTGTCCCGGCCGCTTCGGCCACCAGCAGGTGGGTGAACTCATGGGAAACCGTGCCGGCGACGGTTGGGTCGAACCCTTGAACCAGCAACACCCGTTCGGCGGCGAATGCCATGCCTTGGGTCTGCAGCCCTTCGCTCACTGCCTGGGAGCGGAAGGGAAGGGCCGTCGCCATGTGCCGGTAGTTGTTGTACGAGACGATGCGCAGGGGTACGGTGGGCGCGATACCCAGAACGGGCAGCATCCGCTCCAGGTTTTGTTGGGCCGCTCGGAGGACCGTCTCGGCGCGTTCACGGACGTATTCTCCGTAGTAATAGACCGTGATCAGGCCCTCAACGACCGTGTCCCATTCAAACCGGTTGTCCTGATAGACGAACTCCTGGGACTCGGTGCGCACCACCGCGCCGGCCTTGTCGCGCACCTCGAACGAGAACTCAATCTTGGTCCCCGGAGGAAAATATTCGCCGCCGCCGCCGCTGGGGAGCAGGGACTCTCCGGCGACGCTGTTGCCGGGCTCGAAGTCAACGGAACGATAGGCGCTGCGGCCTTTCTGGTCCACCTTGCTGAAGAAGACCCGGATGTCGTCTATCTCATCGGGGCTGTTGGCTAGCACAGTGAACTTGATCCCGTCCGGGAACTGGCTCTCCGCTTTGGCCTCGACCACCTCGATGTTTCCTTCATCGGCGCGGGTAACCGCCGACGCCGAGAATGCCAGGCCGGCAAACAAAATCAAGCTTGTGACGAATACGAAAGCGCGCACCGTTACCTCTATAGCCAAGTTTACGTTAGTGCTACGCCGATGTCGACAAACCGGACTCTCAGTGGACTCCCACCCGACTTCCCCCGGACTCCAACGGAGGCCTGAAGCTGTCTTGACGGTGATTTTCAATACGCCTAAAATCAACCACGCGTACCCTACAGGCACACGTACCCAGCAGGCGCTGGCAGGCCCCGTCAGAACCATGGTCCTTCCGAAACGGCTCCCCGGCTTAGCCGTGCGAGAACTTCTTGGTCGGTAGGCGTATCTTCGAGAATCTCCAACTTTAACGTGGTGCGGATAGATGGCGATCAACGTCGGCCGGGTCTTGGACCTGAATTTCGAGCCCTTTTACATCGATATGGAGCGCCGGGGATTGGTCCTCCATGACCGGAGCCTCAAAGACGTTCCCCAGGCTTTGCGCGACGGGGACATCCACGCCGGGCCGGTGAGTCTGGCGGACAGTTTCTCTCTGGAGGACATCTGCGTTCCCGTGGCCGGGTTCTGCCTTGCGGCGGCGGACCGGGCCGGAAGCAACCTGTTGTACTCCAAGAAGCCCATGGAAGAACTCTCCGAGGCAACCATTGCCGCGGCAACCAACGACTCCACCACCCGCAAGCTTTTCCAGGTGTTGCTGGCCCAAAAGCATAAGGGCAATGCCGATTCCTTTGTGGAGATGTCGGAAGAACATGACGCCTTCGTGATCTCCGGCGACGATGCCCTGCGCCGCCGCCGGGGAGCGAGGGGGTACGGGCACCGGTACGACCTGGGCGAAGAGTGGCATGCCATGACCGGCCTGCCGTTCGTATTCGCCCGCTGGATGGCCCGCAAAGAATTGAGCGAAGATGAGATGCTGCTGGTGGAAGACACCCTCTACGTGGGCCTGGAGGACGGAGTGGACAGCCTATTCCATCTGTCGGAGCCCAAGGACCACCTATTGATGATGGCGCGGGACATCGTCGATTACATCATCGGCTACCGGTATTTCGTCGGCCTCTCCGAGCGCAAGTCCATCGACCTCTTCAAGGATTACCTGGCCAAACTGCCATCTTAGGCCGTCGTTAGCCACCGTCTCATGCTGGAGGTACGCCTGTGGTGAAAGTAACCGAGGGCTGCTTTGAGGCCACGGGGCGCACGTCTTTCATCTGCGATTTCTCCCCTCCCCGCTCCGGGGATCCCGGCGCCGTAGCGCAGGCCCAGATCGACGCCGACTTCATCTCCGTGGCCTACAATCCTGGAAGGGCCGTCAGGGCCAACTCGGTCATGTTGGCCGCCGCCATCCAGCGGTCCGGCAAGGACACCGTCTTTACCCTGGCCACCAGGGACATGAACAAGCTGGCGCTCCAGTCTCAGTTATTGGGGGCCCAGATGTTGGGTTTGGAGAACGTGGTGGTGGTGCAGGGCGACCCCTTCAACGAACGGGACCAGTCCAGAGTTGCCTTGGTCAACGACTACCAACCGACCGGGCTGATCGCGGCCATCGCCCAGATGAACCAGGGTCAGGATTTCAGGGAGAACCAACTGCGGGCGGCCACCGATTTCTGTATCGGGGCGGCGGTGGACCTTGGCCGGGGCATCGAAGAAGAGGCCCGATTGGCGGTGCGGAAGGTAAAATCGGGGGCCATGTTCCTCATCACCCAACCCATCTTCGATGTGCACCATGTGGCCCGGTTCCGGGAGTCCTACGGCTATCACGCCGGGAAGGCCGACTCCCTGCCCGTCTACTTTGGACTGCAGATATTGGAACAGGACGGTGTGCTATTCAGTTCGGTGCCCGAATCGGTGCGGAGCGAGTTGGAGGGAGGCCGGTCCGGCATCGACATC
>CAYMZL010000055.1:0-1818 GCA_964394825.1 uncultured Dehalococcoidia bacterium
TGAGCCTTTGGCGGAAGGGCGACCGCATCCGGATCAACACCCTTCTCGGCCAGTGGCTGGACCTGGGCTACCGCAACGAACCGGTGGTGGAGGCCCCGGGAAGCTTCAGTCACCGCGGCGGCATCCTGGACGTTTACCCCACCGGGTCCGAATGGCCCCTGCGCATCGAACTTTGGGACGACGAGATCGACACCATCCGCTACTTCGACCCGGTGTCCCAACGCTCCATCCGGCCCGCCGGCGAGGTGCGCCTGGCCCCGGCCCGGGAGCAGCTGCCCAGCCTGGCCAATCCGAAGACGGTGGCCGCCCGGACTGAAGCTCTGGATTTCGCAAAGTGCAACAATGAAGTTCGGGACCGCATGGCCGATGAACTGTCCCTCCTCTCCTCATCGCCCAATCTCGAGACCCTCGCTTTCTACAACGGTCTGGTCAACCAGGCCCACCTGATGGAGTACATCGGGGCCAATGGCCTGGTGGTGCTGGAGCGGGCCGGCCGGGTGGAAGCCGAGGCCCAGGAACTGGAGGAGCGGTTCGGGCGCATGCGGGAGGCGCGGGAGGCCCGGGGAGAGCTGCCGGTCAATTTCCCCTCGCCCCACATGGGTTGGGAAGAGTTCTCCAACCGGCTGAGCGGCGTGCCCCAGATGCAACTGCAGACCTGGGTGGGCGACGACGAAGACAGGATCTTCCGCCCCTCCACCCCCTACTACGGCAAGCTGGAACAACTGGCCGCCGACCTGCGCCGCCACCAGGCCGCCAACCATGCCGTGGTGGCCGTCACCCAGCACCAACGCCGGGTCGCGGAGATACTGGAGCAGGAAGGTGTCGGCGTCACCCAGGCCGACTCTCTGGAAAGCGCTCCTTCGTCCGGTCAGGTCTGCTTGCTGCCGGGCTCCTTGCGGGACGGGTGGACCGTCGAGCTGCCCGATGGCGAGTCCGGCGGGGCCAGCGCCCTGGTCCTGCTGACCGACTCCGAGCTTTTCGGCACGGTGAAAGAGCAGCGTTACCACCACCGCCGCAAGGCCGAGCACGGGCCGGAAGTGGTGCTGGCCGACCTGGTGCCAGGGGCCCACGTGGTGCACATCGACCACGGCGTGGCCCGGTTCGCCGGCACCACCCGCATCGGCGACGACGATGACGAGAAAGAGTACCTCATCCTGGAGTACGCCGACAACGACAAGCTGTACGTGCCCACCGACCATCTGGACCGGGTTTCGGCCTACCTGGGCGCCCAGGACCAGCCGCCCTCCCTCACCCGCCTCAGCACCGCCGAGTGGGCCCGGGTGAAGCAGAGGGTGAAGGGCGCCACCCGGGAGATGGCCCAAGAGCTGCTGCGCATCAACGCCGCCAGGGCCCTGGCGGAGGGCCACGAACACGGCGGCGACACGGTTTGGCAGCAGGAGCTTGAGGACTCCTTCCCCTTTGTCGAAACCCCGGACCAAACGCAGGCCATCGTCGACGTCAAGAACGACATGGAGACAACCCGCCCCATGGACCGTCTCATCTGCGGCGACGTTGGCTACGGCAAGACCGAGATCGCCCTCAGGGCCGCCTTCAAGTCGGTGAACGACGGCATGCAGGTGGGCATCTTGGTCCCCACCACGGTTCTGGCCCAGCAGCACTACGCCACCTTCAGCGAGCGGCTCAGCCCCTTCCCCGTCAGGATCGAGGTGTTGAGCCGGTTCCGGACCCATAAGGAGCAACTGGAAGTGATCGAGGGGCTGAAGGACGGCAGCGTCGATATAGTCATCGGCACCCACCGGTTGCTGCAGAAGGACGTGCAGTTCAAGAACCTGGGCCTGGCGGTGGTGGACGAGGAAC
>CAYMZL010000055.1:1828-3400 GCA_964394825.1 uncultured Dehalococcoidia bacterium
AGCGCTTCAAGCAACTGCGCCAACAGGTGGACGTGCTGACTTTGACCGCAACCCCCATTCCCAGGACCCTGAACATGGCGCTTTCGGGGATACGCGACCTCAGCACCATGGACTCCGCGCCCGAGGCCCGCCTGCCGGTCAAGACCTTTGTCTCCGAGTACTCGGAGGACGTGATCAAAGAGGCCATCCTGCGGGAGATGGAGCGGGGAGGCCAGGTCTTCTACCTGCATAACCGGGTCCGCACCATCCACCAGGCCGCCGCCGATCTGAACAAACTGGTTCCGCAGGCGCGAATCATGGTCGGCCACGGCCAGATGGCGGAATCGGACCTGGAAGAGGTGATGGTGGATTTTGCCAACGGCGAGGCCGACGTGCTGGTCTGCACCACGATCATCGAATCGGGCCTCGACATGCCCAACGTGAACACTCTGATCGTGGAACGGGCCGACCGCTTCGGGCTGGCCCAGCTCTACCAGCTAAGGGGCCGGGTCGGCCGGAGCGAGCACCGGGCCTACGCCTACCTGATGGTCCCGCGGGGACGCCGCATCACCGAGGCGGCGGACCACCGGCTCCAGGCCATCTTGGAGGCGTCGGAATTGGGGGCCGGCTTCCGCATCGCCATGCGGGACCTGGAGATTCGGGGCGCCGGCAACATCCTGGGCGCGTCCCAGAGCGGCCACATCCAGGACGTGGGCCTCGACCTCTACACCCAACTCTTGAATGAAGCGGTGCGGGAACTGGAGGAGGAATCGGGCAAAAGCATCACGTCCGAGCCATTGGTCCCCGAATTGCCACGGATCGACCTGCCGCTCAACGCCCGCATCCCAGAGGACTACGTCGACCACCTGCCCACCCGGCTGGCGGTCTACCAGCGGCTGGCCAAGTTGACCGACCAAGAAGATGTCCCGGAGATCAGGGAGGAACTGAGAGACCGCTTCGGCCCCCTGCCCGAAGAGGTCGAGAACCTATTGACCCTGGCGGGCCTCCGGGCCCTGGCCGCCACCGTGGGGGTGGAATCCATCGTGCAGGGCAGCGAGGCAATCGTGCTGTCCCTGCGGGCGCCGGTGGGCGGGGCGCGGGCGCCGCTCCAAAAGGCCTTGGGACCGTCGGTCCAGGTGGGCAACACCCAGATGCAGATGCCCCTGCGGAGACTGGGCGACGAATGGTTCTCCCGCCTCACCAGAGTGCTGGAGCGGTTCTCGGCCTTTCAGGAAAACCTCAAAGCATTAGCCGGCTTGGCCCCCGCCGACTGACCCCCACGCCGGCCCGATGCATCTTCGCCGTTTCGGCAAACCGTCCCGCGCGAACCGGCGTATTAGGTATTAAGTAGCGCCTACAGTGTCGGTTTGTATGGCGCAAAAAATACCTGAACCCGTATCAGCGCAGCCACATCTAATCATACGTATCGGGCGCGGACCCGCGCTGAACCGATGAAATACGGCGGAGGACACATTGAGGGGCAATTCAACGGATAACCAGCCTGCCGGCAAGAAAACCGGCGGGAAAATATTCAAGCTTCGGTTTCTCATCCCATTGGCGTTGGTGTTAACGGCGGCATTGATTGCGTGCAGC
>CAYMZL010000055.1:3410-9365 GCA_964394825.1 uncultured Dehalococcoidia bacterium
CAGCCCGAGATCAACGGCGGCACGATGGCGCGCATCGCCTGCGGCAGCAGCACCGGCAGCGGTTCGTCCGGCTCCGTGGACCCGGCGCCCGATTTCTCAATCACCATGTACCAAGGTCAAGACGTGGTCGGCGGCCAGGAGGTAAATTTCAGCGACCTGCTCGGCCAAAAGCCCATCGTGCTCAACTTCTGGGCCGGACTGTGCCCTCCCTGCCGGGCCGAGATGCCGGACCTGCAAGAGTTCAATGACGAATTCGAAGACCGGGCGCTCTTACTCGGGATCGACATTGGACAATTCACGGGGTTGGGAAACCCGGAGGACGCCCAGAAACTCTTGGATGAACTGGGCGTGACCTATCCCGCCGGCTTCACCACCGACGGCGGGATCATCCGGGACTACGAGGTGCTGGGCATGCCCACCACTGTATTTATCGATGCCCAGGGAAAGATCTTCAACAAGTGGACCGGCGCTCTGAACAGGGAGGTCCTGGAGGAAAAGACCCTCGAGATGCTCAACCAGTAACCGGCCTAACTTGCCGGTGGTCCGATAGGTCCGATGAATCAGATCACATGAAAGGCCAAGAAATCGCGTAGGGGCAGGTTTCCAACCTGCCCTTTTACTTTGCCACCATGCTTGCCCGAACGAAGCGGTCCCGGCGAAGAGGGATGTTGATCCACGAAGGTCTTGGTCGGTAGTAGCCTAGTTTACGAGTGCCAGGACGGGTTGGAAACCCGCCCCTACATCTTGAAACCCCCGATGTTGACTCATGTTTTATTTGCCCGTCCCAGCGAGCGTACGTTGCGGTATAATACCGAAGGTCCTGCCCGGAGCCGGCGGCAGGCGAAGTCGGGGTGTAGCGCAGTGGCTAGCGCGCTACGTTCGGGACGTAGAGGCCGGTGGTTCGAATCCACTCACCCCGACCATCTTTCATCTCTTTAATTAGTTGTTTAAAGCTCGGAACCCGATGGGATATGTAAATTAGCGATGTCCACTCTTGGGAAATGGATCTTGGGAATCGTGGGTTTGATAATAGTAGCGTCAGTGATTAGCTCCTTGACTAGATCGGGTGGAGCTTCTGACGAAGACCGGTGGGCCGAGTCATTCGTTCCAGTGCTAGGGGCAATAAACCGTGCTGGCGTTGAACCGGCCAGAGCCATGATTGAGGTAGAGAGCTGCCAGACAACCCTAGAATGTGACCGGGCTCTCTTGAAAATGCGGGATTCTATGATTCTGTATAGGCCAGCGTTAACCACGGCAATTGGGAACCTGCCGAACAATCCGCCCAGTTCATTTCAAAACTTCCAGCATGATTATCGGACCATGCTCGAACTTCGCTTGGAAGCGATCAACTTATATATCCAAGGGATTAACGGCGGCAATTTCGCAATAATAGAAAAGGGTGACCAAATTTGGTTCGAGGCAACGCTTGCGGCTTCCGACATGATCGATGAGTTGGAGAAAATTCTAAAGTAGATGGTCCGCAGACCCGATCTGAGCGAGGTCAAGACCAATTCCGGTACCAAAATCTTGGTCTGAACTATTTTGGTTCGAATCCACTCACCCCGACCACTATTTACCCTTCAGACTCTATGCGATAGACGAGTAGTTTGTTGGACCAGCGGCCCGAGCAGAGGCGTCCCCATTTAAGGCGTTACCGGTCAGGTGGTCCAATGAGGGGCACGCTTTTCCAGAAAGGCCGTGATGCCCTCTTTGCCGTCGGCGGCCAACAGGTTCTCCACCATCACCTTCTCGGCCATCCCATAGGCTTCTGCTATGTCCATCTCCCGCTGCCGGTAGAATGCCGCCTTGCCCAACGCCACGGTATCGCCGCTGGCGGCGCAAATCTGACGGGCCAGCGTCATCACCTCCTCCTCCAAGCTCTCGGCGGGCACGGCCCGGTTGATGAGACCGTAGTCCACGGCCACTTTGGCCGGGACCGGAACGCCGGTGAGTAACATTTCCAAGGCCTTCTTGCTGGGGACGGCGCGGGACACGGCCACGCCTGGTGTCGTGCAAAACAGGCCGATCTGCACCCCCGGCGTGGCGAAAGAGGCGGTGTCCGCGGCAATTGCCATATCGCAAGTGGCAACGAGTTGGCAGCCGGCGGCGGTTGCCAGGCCCTGCACTTCGGCTATCACCGGCTGTGGCAGCAAACGGATGGCCTCCATCACACTGGTGCAGGCGGCGAAAATCCCGGCGTAGGTCTCGGCGTCCCGGTCCACCAATTCTCGGAGGTCGTGTCCCGAACTGAACACGGTCCCTTGGGAACGTAGAACAACTACCCGCACGCTGGAATCCTCTTTGATGCGGTCCAAGGCTGCCTTTAACTCCGCCAGCAAGGTGCTGGACAGAGCGTTTCGCCGGTCCGGGTTGTTCAAGGTAAGAATAGCGATGCCGTCTATCTGCCGATGTAAGAGCAGTTGGTCGGCCATTGGGTGCCTCCGTAGGAATTACGGATTTGCCGTCAGTTTACAGTCCGGAGGGTTGAGTCACCTGCCGGCGCGGCTGATTGTCCAAATTTTAGCACCGGCTGATTTTCCGGTCTAGGGAGAATATTCTGGGCCGCCGGGCCCTAAAGCTTGATTTCCTGCCGCGAAGTTGGGCAGCGGCGGCGGATTTCAATGCCTCCATAAGCTCGTGGGCCGCTCTCCGGTTGGGCCATGGCCGGAAATCCGTAACTAGCCAACGGCGTTCTTCGAGGCTAATATAGTGCTTGGATCGATGTCTCGCTGCTGTCTAATGGCATTACATCAATTTCGGGACGTCGGGGCCAAAGGTTCGAATCCTCTTACCCCGGCCTTCTTTCTCAGACCAATGGTCTGCGAACACGCCTAATACCGGTGACGCCTCAAGCATCATCCACCACACGAAAAACCAACACCAGGAGTCATTCATGGCCCGTCAACAAGCCGTTCACGATCTGGAGCAGGGGGACATCAAGCTGCCCGGCACCGGGCGTCCGGTGGTCCGGTCCACCAAGGGGGTGATCTCCAGCGGCCACTACCTCACCTCCATGGCCGGGATGCGAATGCTGATGAACGGCGGGAATGCCTTTGACGCCATCGCCGCCGCCGGCTTCGCAGCCGCGGTGATTGAGCCCATCGCGTCCTATTCCCTGGCGGCGGAGGGCGTGTTCATGCTCTACGACGCGGCCAGTGGAGACCTGCTGTCCCTCAGCGGACAGGGCGTGGCGCCGGCCCAAGCCACCGCGGAATTCTACAAGTCGAGAGGATTGGACCGCATCCCCACCGGGCCCGGCGACCAGGCCCACCTCTCCTTCACCGTTCCGGGGATCGTCGGAGCTTTCATCTCCCTTTTGGAACGCTACGGCAGCATGCCCATCGGCCGGGTCTTGGCCCCGGCCATCGACTACGCCGAGAACGGCATCCCCAACTACGAGTACATGCTGGAGCGCCTTAAGTCCCCCACCACGCACCACCAGTTCAACCAATACCCACCCGGGGGTTGGGACGTGTTCTTTGACGATCAACAGGTCCCCCAACCCGGCTCCCTTCTGGTCCAGCCCGGACTGGCCAACACCCTGAAGGCCATGGCCTCCGCCGCCGGCAACGGCTCCGGAGACAGGAAGGCCGGGTTGCAAGCGGCGCGGGACGTTTTCTATAAGGGGTCCGTCGCCAAGACCATCGTGGAATCGTCGGCGCGGGTCGGCGGGATCCTGTCCATGGACGACCTGGCGAACTACCAGAGCCAATTCGGCGAACCGGTCGCGACCACCTTCGCCGGTCACGAGATACTTGGCCACGACACCTGGACCCAGGGTCCGATGCTCCAGCAAACGCTGAACATCCTGGAGAACTTCGACCTGAAGGCCATGGGCCACAACACCCCCGAATACATCCATACCGTCGCCGAATCGTTGAAGCTGGTATTCGGCGACCGCGAAGCGTTCTACGCCGATCCGGGATTCGCCGAGATTCCCATCGACGGCCTGCTGTCCAAGGAGTACGCCGCCGAACGGGCCGGCCTGGTGGACCCGGAGCGGGCCTACCCTGAGCAACGGGCTCCCGGAGACCCCTGGAAGTTCTCCAAGGGCAACGGCGTTGTCCCCAAGACCTCCCCGGTTGCGGCCTCGGTAAGCGGCGCGGCCGATTCCTCATCCCACGAGGGCACAACCCACGTATCGGTGCTGGACGACCGGGGAAACATGGTCTGCGGCACCATCAGCGGCGGCGCGTTCGCCAAGTCGGTGTTCTTCCCGGAACTTGGCTGCACGCTCAGCACCCGGATCGAGATGTTCAATGGTGAAGAGGGCCATCCCAACGTGGTCGAGCCGGGTAAGCGCCCCCGCACAACATTGATCAATTACATCGCTCGCAAAGACGGCCAGCCGGTGATGACCATCGGTTGCCCCGGCGGCGACAACCAGGCCCAGGCCGACGTGCAACTGGTGTCGAACGTGCTGGTCTTTGGCATGGACCCTCAGCAGGCAATCGAAGCGCCCCGCTTCGCCAGCCAAAGCGTCGTGAACTCCTTCTACCCCCACACCTATCTTCCCGGGCGGCTGGACTTGGAGCCGGGCATCCCGGAAAGCACCGCCCAAGCCCTGAGAGCTAGGGGACACCAGGTTGCCTGGGCCGCCAACTGCGGCATGGGAGCCACGGTTTCAGTAAGAGACCCCAGGACCGGCCACCTGAGCACCGGCGGCGACCCGCGCCGGGCCTGCTACGCCATGGGTCTGTAGACAGACTAATGTCCCTTTCTGCCACGTAACCACCTAACACCGGCGTAGGGGCAGGTTTGTAACCTGCCCTGCTAATTCGCCATGGCGCTTGTCGAAATGAAGAGGCCGCCAGGTATAGGCATGCCAGCCCACGAACGTCTTGGCTGGCAGGAGCGTGGTTTACGAGTGCTTGGGCGGGTTTAAAACCCGCCCCTACAGCCATGATGACATTGCGAGCGGTTGATCAGAGACCTTGGTCGCCTGGATTCCGGATTTCGCCGGAATGACGGCATAGATAGCCGGGGGTGTTCCGAAGAATCAGAATCGGGATGACTGTTTTCAAGGCAATGGCCTGATACGCACGTAGGGGCACGGCAGTGCCGTGCCCCTACGAAGGCGGCGTGTTCGATAATTTATTCCTGAATCACAGCAGGCCTTCCCTGACCAACTCCACCCCCTGGGTCATGGCCTGGAGCTTACCGAACGCGGTGTCCCGGGGCAGGTATTTCATGCCGCAGTCCGGGGCCAACATCAATCGTTCCGGCGGCAGGTGCTCCAGCGCCCGCCTGACTCTGGCCGCGACGGCCTCGGGTGATTCCACGGCCGTATCCCCCAGGTCTAAAACACCCAGGACGATGGTCTTGCTGGGAAGCGTGGTCAACACCGAGAGGTCCAGGTTCGGCTGGGCCGCTTCGATGGATATCAGGTCCGCCGCCGAGTTCTCCAGTTCGGCCAAGAACGCGTATTCCGCTGGTTTGTTCTTGACCACCGCCGCGTACCCGAAACACAGGTGGAGGCCGGTGGTCCCGCTCACGCCCTCCAGGGCCTTGTTGATAGCCTGGACGCCGAAATCTCTGGCATCGTCGGCGTGGGCCTGGAGCCAGGGCTCATCCAGTTGGACCACGTCGGCCCCGGCCTCGAACAGCGCCCGAACCTCCTGGTTCACCGCGACCGCGTAGTCCATGGCCAGCGACGCCCGGTCCGGGTAGTAATCGTTCTGGGCCTGTTGGGACATGGTGAACGGGCCGGGGACAGTCACCTTGATCCGGCGGGTGGTGTTGGCCCGCAGAAACTCCACGTCCCGCACCTGCACCGCCCGGTTCCGCTTGATGGGGCCCACCACCCTGGGCACCACGGTGGGCTGGCCGCTCCTTCCCGTGACCTGGCCGGGGTTGTCGGTGTCGAGGCCGTCCAAAGCGGTGGCGAACCGGTTGGAGTAGCTCTCCCGTCTGATCTCTCCGTCGGTGATCAGCTCCACGCCGGCCTGTTCCATC
>CAYMZL010000056.1:0-9364 GCA_964394825.1 uncultured Dehalococcoidia bacterium
GGACCGGGACGGGGCCGATCAGATGGCGACGGCCATCACGGGGATGCTCCATTTATCCGCCGTCAGTCCCAAGTGGAGTCCCCCGGTTTTGCTGACTGCCGCTATTACCGGTCGGGGCATCGAGGACCTCTGGCTGAAGATACAAGACCACCGGGAGTTCCTCACCTCCAGTGGCGGCCTCGAAGACCGCCGAGGAAAGCAGCGCAAACGGGAATTCTTGGAAGCGGTGGAGGAGGTGCTGGCGCAACGTCTTCGCAACAAGGTGGCAAACGACGCTGATCTGAACGCTACTTTGGATAAAGTAGCGGCGAAAGAGACCGATCCGTACTCCGCGGCGCTGGAGTATCTGGAATCTTCTCTGTTTTCGTCAGACTGGCTCAACGCACAATAGGCGTATCCATATGGTGCCCCGGCGCGGCGGGGCAACTCCATGGACCTTCCCCTGGGAAACACGCCGATCAAGCGTGGACGGGGAGACTAACTTATCCGATTCACGGACGTGGAGATTCGTAATGTCAGTTCTAGGTATTGATTTAAGGGCCTCTCGTAAAAAGCCTTCCGCGGTGGCAATATTGGATTCGCACTCGCATCTGTCCGAACTTCGAAATTTCTACGAAGATAGCGAACTCACTGAGTTGGTGGACGATATCCGGCCCGGCCTCGTCGCCATCGGCGCCCCGTTGAACCTGCCGTCGGGTTTTTGCTGTTTGGACCAGTCCTGCGATTGCCGGTTCGCGGTACCGGACCGGAAGGGCCGCCTGCTTGAACTCGAATTGGCCAAGATGGGGATCAGTTGCTTCTACACCAACAAGGGTTCCATCATCAGGGAACTGATCTACCGTGGGATCCGGCTGAGCCACGACCTCAGGGAAGCCGGCCATGAAGTGATAGAAGTGTATCCCCACGCCACCAAGATGCTGCTCTTTGGCGATAAAGTGCCGCCGAAGAACAGCGCCATCAGTGTAATCTACATGATTGGCCATCTGGCGCCTCTGGTTTCAGGGATGGAAAAACATGCCGACGACCTGGACCGGAATACCTGTGACGCTATAATCAACGCCTACACCGGCCAGCTACACGCACAGTCCGACACCGATGTCCTCGGAGACCCGGACGAGGGTATCTTGGTGCTGCCCAAACTGCCGAATTAAAGCGGGGCGCCGGACCCCGAAATAGGGACGATGGAGCGCCCATGGCCGGATTCAACAAACCGGCCATGGGCTTATTTTTTGGTTCTGAGCCCCACCGTGGCCGGTCGAGGGCATTTGGGGGCCGGATTGCCATAAATATTCGAGGTGCATCGATGCTTGCCACTCCGGGCAGGCCCGCCGATGGTTGGATTAGAATAGGTTGGCAGACTAGGGCGTACCCGTCCGAGGAGGTGTGAAAATTGGACCTGCATATATTCGGACGCAACCTGGAGATCACCGACAAGATCCGGGAGCACGTAGAAAGTAAGCTGGACCAGATCGACCGCCACCTTCCGGGGATCTCGGAGGCAACAGTTGAGTTGGCCTACGAGACCACCCGGTCGACCAACGACCGGATTGTGGCCCAGGTGACCCTGCATGTCGGAGGGACCCTTCTTCGGGCGCAGCAGAGGGCCGCCAACACCAAGGCCGCGGTGAACTCGGTGGCCAAGGCGCTGGACCAGCAGATCAAACGCTACAAAAGCCACGCTTACCGCAGCCAACGGAGCCGCCTGACGGGCCGAATCGCCAACCAGGAAACCGAGGCAGCGTACGCCGGCGCCGGAGGGCCGGACGAAGGACCCACGGCCGGCCTGGAGGAAACGGACGACGGGTTCGCGGACGGACAAGTGGTCCGGGTGAAAGAGTTCGAGATGGAGCCCATGAGCGTTGATGAAGCCGCCGCTCAGATGCGGTTTCTGGGCCACTCTTTCTACATGTTCTTGGACTCCGAATCAGACAAGCACGGCGTATTGTATGTGCGGGGAGACGGGAATTACGGGCTGATACAACCCAAGTAGGCGTAGGCTGATTTAGCCCATCAAGAAGGCCGTCCTCCCCGCCTGAGGCGGGGAGGACGGCCTTTCGTGATTCCTTTTTAGTTGTCCTGATTTACCGGGGAGGTCCTGGAATCACTTGGATTTGCTGTCCTCGTCGCCCTGCCTGTTGCCCATACCCAGAAAACCGCCCAGCATGGAAGTAAACTCCATGGGGAATATCCATTTGGTGGACGGGCTTTCGCCCAAAGCCTTCAAGGTATCGAAGTACTGGAGGCTCATCGTGCGCCCGTCGGCGGTGGAGGCAACGGCGTTGATGCGTTCCAGGGCCTCGCTGAATCCCTGGGCCCTGAGTACGGCCGCCTGCTGGTCGCCCTCGGCATTTAGGATCTCCGCTTGGCGTGAGCCCTCGGCCGTTAGGATCGCCGCGCGTTTCTCGCCCTCGGCGATGTTGATCTGAGACTGCCTGGCGCCCTCTGACTCGGTGATGTCGGCGGTCTTGATCGCTTCGGCCGATTTCTCCCGTTCCATGGCCGCCTTAACGCCGGGCGGCGGGTCGATCTCGTTGATCTCCACCTGGGAGATCTTGACCCCCCATCGCTCGGTGACCTCGTCCATCCGCACCTGGAGGGCGTCCCGGATGCGCTCCCTTTCCGCCAGGGCCTCGGACAGCGTGGTGGAGCCGATCACCGCCCTCAAGGTGGCGAAGGCCAGGTTCACCACGGCCAACTCGAAGTTCTGGATCTCCAGGACCGCGCGCTCGGCGTACTCCTCCATCACCCGGTAGTAGATGACGAAGTCCATGTCCACCACCACGTTGTCGGCGGTGATGTATTTCTGGGTCGGCACCCGGGTCACCCGCTCCCTCAGGTCAACCTTGGTCCCGTGGTAGACAAACGGAAAAAGGAAGTGCAATCCCGACCGCCGGATGCCGATGTAGGTGCCAAACTTTTGCACGATCATCCGTTGGTATTGCTGTACCAGTACCAGTCCAGCTGCCATATGATCCTCCCTGTATACGGGGCGTTGAAGATGTTGCGAGTTGCCGGAATGTATTACGAGTTATCTTGCTTATCTGGATCATTCTGTCGAAAAACAGTAACAATCAGTCCGTCCACGCTCCTGACTTCAACATGTTCGCCGACTGAAATCACACTATCATCTTCGCTGATGGCTGTCCAGGTTTCGTTTCCAACCATGACGATCCCCCTGGGCGCCAGTTCACCGGTCACCCTGCCTCGCATGCCGGTCAAAACCGACGCCTTCTCCGGAGGACCCTGCTTCCGGGACTGATAGGCCATCCCAACGACATACGCCAGGGCCAGGCCAACGACGCCGCCGGTGCCCGACACCAGCCACCGGCTCACGTGGATCGATGGCAAGGTTGGGGAGACGTCTCCGAATTGGGTGAATAGGATCAGGCCGCCAACGATAAGGCTGACGATGGCGCCCACGCCCAAGATCCCGAACCCGGCCACCACCACTTCCAGCACCGTCAGCACCATGGCTAAAAGGACGAACACCACTCCGGCCCAGTTGACCGGCAGGTTGCCCAGGGCCAGGAACGCCAGCAGCAGGCAGATCACCCCCACGACCCCAGGGGCGATGAGGCCCGGATTGAACATCTCCACCACGATGCCCAGGCCGCCGACGGTCAACAGGATGAAGGACACGTTGGGATCGGAGATGAACTCCAAGAAGTGCTCCAGGATGGTCTTTTCGAAGGACCGAATCTCCAAGCCCCTAGTCTCCAGCACGACCGTTCCCAAAGAAGTTTCCGCGGTCCGGCCGTCGAGCTTGGCCAGCAGGTCGTCCAGGTCATCGGCGATGAGGTCGACCACGTTGTCGGCCAATGCCTCCTGGGCTGAATAAGAGGCTGCGGACCGGACTGTCTCCTCCAGCTTGTCTTCATTGCGGCCCCGCGTCTGGGCGATGCTTCTTATGAGGGCGGCGGCGTCGTTCTCCACCTTGCTGGCCAGGGTGTCGTCCAAGTCTTCGCCGGTGGCGGAGATGGGAGTGGCCGCGCCGATGTTGGTCCCAGGAGCCATGACCGCGAAGTTACCTGCCGCCGTTATGAAGGTCCCCGCCGAGCCGGCCCTGGCTCCCCTTGGCGAGACGAAGACCGCCACTGGGACCGGCGACTCCAGCAGCAGTTCGACTATATCTCTGGTGGAGCTAAGGAGTCCCCCGGGGGTGTCCAATTGGATTATCAGGAGCGCCGCGCCGTCTTCTTGGGCCTGTTCGATGGCCCTGGCGATGAACCGCTCCTTGACATGATTTATGATGCCGTCGACCGTCATGACCAAGGCGTGGGGGGAGTTGGGGTCCTGGGCGCGGGCCAGCACCGGGCCGAGAATGCCGGTGAACAGCATGCCTAAGAAGACAAAAACGAGGGAGAGACGGACGAAACGGAGCCGCTGGGTCATACCGCCCACCGCCTTAGTTCAGGTCCTCGGATCTGATGGGAACCTGCGTCAAAGTCAGGGTTAGACCGGGGTCACTGATTCGGCCAGGACCGGTTCCGACGAGAATGCCTCCGCCGGCTCCTGCGCCCTTGCCATCCGCGCCAGCAGTGGGTTCACCAGTCTCAGCGCGCCGCCCAAGGTCGGGTGGCCCATAATCTTGCCAATCATCGAGCTATGCCAGTCAAAGGACACATCCGGGGAATTGGCCAACTCAGCAACGAACCCGTTCTTGCTGGCCTGGTGGATCAAGGAACTGATGTGGCGGTCGCCCAGGAACTCAAACACGCGGCGGGCCGAGTAGCCCACTTCCAGCTCTTTGGATAGCAGGCTCTTCCACTCTTTCTGATATGCCCCCAACCGGTTGGCGGACAGCTTATCTTCGCGCAGGGCTTGGTGCAGCGCCCCCGAGGCGATCTCGCTGGCGATCAGCGAGTAAAAGATGCCGCCTCCGGTGGTTGGTTTTACCTGGCCGGCGGCGTCGCCCACTACCAATACCCGGTCCGTAAAGGTCTTGCGCAGCGGCCGAAGGGGTATGCCCCAACAGACGGGCTTGTCTACCAACTCCGTGATCTTCCCCTCCGCCTCCCGGGCGGAGATAAATTTGGCGAACCGCTCCGGCGCGTTCTTGCGCACCAATAAGCCGGCCAGGGCATATCCGGGGCGGGTCGGGACCAGCCAAGCAAAGAACCCAGGGGCCACGTTGCGGCCCAGATAAACTTCAACCTCGTCAAGACCGTCGGTCTCGACCACGGCCTGGATGCCAACCACGTAGTCCGAGGGTTTGCCCAGTCCCAACTGGGAGTTCAGTTGGGAGCCGAACCCGGCGGCCAAGACCAGAGACCTGGCTTCCATGGCGCCGTCGTCGGTTATCACCGAGACCCGGTCCTCGTGCTGCTCTACCCGCACCACCCGCCGGCCCAGCAGGTATTCGGCCCCGGCTTCCCGCGCTTTGTCAGCGAATGAAGATACGTAGGCCACCCGGTTGACCACGCGCGCCACCGGACGGGGGGTTTCGAATCGGACGACTTCTGAAGAAGGGGCGACCACCCGGGCCGAGCTGATCTCACGGTAGACCAGAGCGGGGTCGATGGGGTAACGGCGAAAACATTCTTCACCGACCAAGCCGGTGCACAGTTTGTCGCCGATATTTTCTCTGGAGTCGATAACCGTAACGCCGTAGCCCTGGGACGCCAAGGAGAGGGCGGCGTTGTTGCCGGCCGGACCGGCTCCCACCACAATCACATCTTCCAAATTGAGCGTACCTCGAAAAAGCCCCAGGTCCGGGGCCGGATGGTCACGCGGCGATTATACTCCCAGGCTATACCCTCGGCCAGACGATCAGGCGGGCCAGTTCGACAGTTATTGTAAACCGAGCGCCGGCTAATAACCGTGCCGGCCCGCGTTGGAAGGGCGGACGATCCCAGGCCAACCGGCCCGCGCATCACGCCTTGACAACGCCTGGCCTGTGTGTATAATTCTGGCGAACCCGAAATTGGTCAGACCACTTTTGATTAGACTACTTTTCGCCGGATGCTGATGCAGTCCGTATTACATAACCTCCAGGGTCAGCGGCTCCATGAGTCCATCGTGCAGCGGTTCCATGCGCTGATACAGCAGGGCGTCTTGCAGCACGGGGCCAAGTTGCCTGCGGAGCGGGTGCTGGCCGAACAGCTAAAGGTCAGCCGCAGTTCGGTCAGGGAAGCCATCAGGACCCTGGAACTGCAGGGCCTGGTGGTGACCAAGCATGGTTCCGGCACCTTCATCGACACCCAGAGCCTGGACGCCGTGGCGACATTGATGACATCTTCCCTGGGCGAGGGCCTGGGCGCGGGCGAGGCCCAACTCCGGGACATCTTTGAGGTCCGTCACCTCCTTGAGCCTCAGATCGCCGCTCTGGCGGCGAAAAGGGCGACGCCGGAGGACGCGGAACGGCTTGCGGCGATCTTGATTGAACAACAGCGTCAGATCCTGGAGGGCGAGACCGGCGTGGACGCCGACACCGAGTTCCATTTCGCCCTGGCCACGGCCACCCACAACACGGCCTTGGTCAAAGTGGTGAGCGCCGTGGAGGACGTGTTGCGGCAGTCCCGGGACCAATCGTTGCAGCAACCGGGCCGGCCCGAACGGTCGCTGGCATCCCATCGCCAGATCCTGGCGATGGTCCGGGCGGGCGACCACCTGGGCGCCAGGGAAGCCATGGAACACCATCTGACCGCGGTGGAGCCTTCCGCGGTCTTTCCCAACGCGGTCCTTGATGAATAAGGGCATCCAAATGTTTGGCCCTTCCACATTTTGAAATGGCTTCTAGTAGATAGAAACCACCTGATACTCGATAGCCGAGGAGGAGACCTATGGCTACCCTAGCTGTGGAGGTGGTGTACCGGGGCATCTTTCAAAAGACTTTGGCCCGGAACATCGTCCGGCACATCGTTTTCGCCGCCCGCAAAGACGGCAAGATCGGCACGGCCTTCGGCCGCTACGGAGACTCTCCCGAACGGAACGGCATCCCGGCGAAGCAATTCGCCATCGTGGCCGATACGTCCCTGGAACTTGAGGAGAGCATGGCCGTTTACGAGGCCACCACCGTGGATGTCACCATCAACGTCGACGACACCATGTGCAAGGGCATCGAGTCCTGGGCCTGGTACGGTCTGCAGCCCATCAATGAACTGACCAAGCCGGGCGGCACGCTGATCGTGACCTCCCGCCAAGACGCCGACTCTCTGATCGAGGATATCCACCAGAAGGACGCTCCCTACAACCTGGCGATCATCCCCAGCACCGTGAGTTTCTCCGGACTCTGGGTCTACAAAGACGACCATACCGACATGCGGGCCCTGGGTGCGCTGTGCAAGGTCTGCCCCGAGTTGGTCAGTCTCGAGGCCATGTTGGAGTCCATCCAGGAACAGACGGGCAGCGACGCCAAGGTATCTTCGGTCCAGCGGGCCCACGACCGTACCATCGCCCGTCCTGTGGAACCCGGCGAGGGCAATAGCGAGACCCCCTTCAGCTTCGACCTGCCCGGTTGGAAGTCGATGGAAGAGGGCCTGGTGATCCGAGGCATCGCCGCGGGGACCGGCTTCAGAGGCGGCGAAGAGGGCTACACCCCGGGCCGCAGCGAGGTCTTCAAGAAGTGGAGCACCCGATCCATGCGGCCGGTCATCAACTTCGACACCTGCATCAAGTGCACCCTTTGCTGGCTGCAATGTCCCGACACCTGTTTCGACGTGACCTCTGACGGCCTGTATGACGCCAACATGGAATCATGCTGCGGCTGCGGGGTCTGCGAGGCCGTTTGCCCCGTGCCCGACTGCGTGACCATGGTGAGCGAGGCCGAATTCACCGGCAACGACAGCCAATGGGACGCCTGGACGGCCGACAAAGACGGCTATAACAAGTGGATGACGGTCTTGGTTGAGAAACAGAAAGACGAGACTAGGACCCACG
Organism: uncultured Dehalococcoidia bacterium; assembly: GCA_964394825.1. Taxonomy (GTDB): domain Bacteria; phylum Chloroflexota; class Dehalococcoidia; order Lucifugimonadales; family UBA3495; genus UBA9611. The sequence continues at coordinate 7,879 of CAYMZL010000056.1, forward strand.
GTTTCCACCACGTCGGCGGATACGCCGACGATATCAATGCGATGGAGGAAGCCTAATGGCCACCGCACAGGCGGCGCTCTTTCAAGAGTCCACCGAGGAGCTGATCAGCGGCAGTGAGGCGATAGGCATCGCCTGCGCCCTCGCCGACGTTGACGTTATCACCGCATATCCCATCCGCCCTTATGACACGGTGATGCAATACGTGTCCAAGCTCAAGGCCGATGGCGCTTTCGACTGCGATTTCATCATCGCCGAAAGCGAGCATTCCCAGTTTGAGATCGTAAAGCATGCCTCCGCCGTGGGCGCCCGGACCTTCACTGGTTCCAGTGGCGTCGGCTGGTTCTACGCCTTCGAGGCCATCACCGTCACCGCCGGGCTCCGGATGCCCGTGGTGGCCATGGTTGGCAACCGGGCGCTGGACGACCCCGGCGCCTTCGGCGTGGAGCACAACGACGCGCTGGCGGTCCGCGACCTGGGCTGGCACCTCTACTGGGTTGCCACCGCTCAAGAGGCATTGGATATGGCGCTGAAGGCGTGGAAGGTGGCGGAGGACCCGCGGGTCCTGCTGCCCTTCGCCCTGAGCTGCGACGGGTCATTCCTAACCCACTCCCAGGCGATCGTGCAGGTGCCCGCCCAAGACCTGGTCAAAAAATTCCTGCCCAATTACCAAAGGGGCACGCTGCAATTACACCCCGACAACCCGATCACCGTGGCCCCTCAGGTTAACGAAGATTGGCTGATGGAGATCCGAAAACAGACCGACGAAGCCATGCGCCGTACGACGAGCGTGATCGTCGAGGCCCACGAAGAGTTCAGAGAGATCTTCGGCCGGGGCGACCCCAGCCCGTTCATCGAAGAGTTCATGTGCGAAGACGCGGAGATCATACTGGTTGGCATGGGCACCCTTGCCATGCCGGCCAGGGTGGCGGTACGCCGCATGCGCGAGGCCGGCAAGAAGGTCGGATTCCTGCGCATCAAGTTCTTCCGGCCCTTCGCCACGGAGGAGGTCCAGAAGGCGCTGGGACAGGCCAAGGCCGTCGCAGTCATCGACCGCGATTATTCCTACGGCTCTCCCTCCTTCGGCGGGGTCCTGTTCCATGAACTACGCTCGGCCCTTTACCCCTTGAAGGAACGCCCCCTGATGTTGAACTTCATCGCCGGGTTGGGCGGACGAGAGGTCAAGGTCCGCGACATAGAAGAGATCGTTGAAACAACCCAAAAAGCTATCGACACCGGAAAGATCGAACAAGAAACCACCTGGATAGCGGTAAGGGAGTAAGCGAAATGGCTACTGTGCAAGAACTTCCCCCAGTAAAGGGAGTTAAAAATATCCCGTTGGAGGAGTTGTACTCTTCCGGTCACCGGACCTGCCAGGGCTGCGAATCGGCCCTGGTGATGCGGCTGATGATCAAGGCCGCCGGCCCCCGGACCATCGTGTTGGGCAGCACCGGCTGCATGTACGTGGCCAACACCACCTACTACAGCA
>CAYMZL010000057.1:0-9335 GCA_964394825.1 uncultured Dehalococcoidia bacterium
GGTGCCGAGCGTGGCGGCGAAGGCGAGGCTGCCGTCCTCCCACCCGGTTTCGTCGGTGATGTAGACTTGGATGCCGCCCAACACTACCTGGGTCAGCCCACTGGCGGCGAAGGTAGCCATGGAGGAGATGGCCAGTACCAGCCATCCGTAGTAGAAGGGCGTCCTCAGACGCCAGTTATATATCGATCGAAGCATCTGCCCCGGGGATCACAAGAGCCGGCGGGCCAGCACGGCGGGCGGGCCGGACCAGAACATGTCAGAGTAACCTTCGGATGATACATCAATCGGTGCCTGGCAACCACGAAAGAGGCGGACCATCCCGGCGCGGATCGGCGTGGGTCTCGGAAGCCATAATGGTCCGCTCCGGTCACAAGCAGGGTTATGTCAACGGGTCTCCAGGTGCTACATTAAAATTGTAGGTGATTTGGGCGTTTAGGTACCAGACAGATGCACGGAAACAGCCAACCAGAAGATAGCGGCACGGTAGGTCACGGCCACGCCCACGGAGCGGTGGACGGACAGATATTGGCCAGCAACCGGGGGATCTGGGCTACCAAGATCTCGCTGGCGGCCCTGTTGGCGACGGCCGTCTTCCAGTTGGTCATCGTCTGGTTCACCGGCAGCGTGGCCCTCCTGGCCGACACCATCCACAACTTCGGCGACGCCGCCACCGCCCTTCCTCTGTGGGCGGCCTTCACTCTGTCCAGGAAACTGCCCACCAAACGCTTCAACTACGGCTATGGCCGGGCCGAAGACCTGGCTGGATTGCTGATAGTGTTGTCCATCTTGGTCACCGGAATATTCGCCGGCTACGAGTCCATAAAACGGCTGGGCGACCCACCGGAGATCGACTACGTCTGGATCGTGGCGTTGGCGGCTGTGATTGGGTTCGCGGGCAACGAAGGCGTGGCCTTATTTCGAATTAAGATCGGCAAGGAGATTGGCAGCGCGGCGCTGATCGCCGACGGCCACCACGCCCGGGTCGATGGACTGACCAGCCTGGCGGTGCTCTTTGGGGCCGTCGGCGTTTGGCTGGGATATCCCTTGGCCGACCCAATCGTGGGACTGGTGATATCCGCCGCCATTTTGCGTATAGTTGTTGAGACGTCCAAATCAGTGTTCTCCAGGCTGCTGGACGGCGTCGAGCCCGAGGTGCCCGACGAGGTCCGGAACGTGGCCGCGGCCACCGATGGGGTGCAGGAAGTCGCCGAGGTCCGGGTGCGCTGGCTGGGGCATAAGATGCTGGCTGAAGTGAACATCGCCGTGGAGCCCACGCTATCGGTGTCCGCCGGCCACGATATCGCCGAGGACGTGCATCACCGGCTGCTCCATCGCCTGAAATATCTGTCCAACGCCACGGTGCACGTGGACCCCGTGGGCCTGGCCGGCGAGGAACACCACCGGCACGGGACCGGCAACACGGAGCACGCCGAAGAGCATGGTCCTGCCGACGGCGATGACCACGAGCATGACCACGGCCATTCACACACTTGATTATCCCGATCAAACGCGACAATCAATCAAACGAGGTCTAGGCATGCCCCTTGAACGGTCGCAGGTAGAACACATCGCCGCCCTGGCCCGCATCGGTCTAACCGAAGAAGAGGTCGCTATGTTCGGCGAACAGCTCTCCCAGATCCTGGAGCAGTTCGAAGTGCTCAAGGAACTGGACACCTCGGGCGTGGCGCCCACCGGCCACGCCGGCGGCCTCCAGACCGTGATGCGCGAAGACCTGGCCCAAGACTCTCTGGACTCTGAAGACGTGCTGAAGAACGCGCCGCGCCGGGAAGGAGAGTTCTTCCGGGTGAACGCGGTGCTGGAAGAGTAGGGCGGTGACGCAACTCAACTGGCTCAGCATCCAGGAAGCCCACGCCCAGCTAACTTCACGGCAGATCAGCTCGGTGGAACTCACCCAGGCCTGTTTGGACCAGATCGGCGCCGTCGAAGACCGGGTCCAGTCTTTCCTGACCCTGACCCCGGAGATCGCTCTGGCTCAGGCGAGGGACGCGGACCTCATGCTGGCCGCCGGCGAGGGTGGGCCGCTGACCGGGGTGCCGGTGCAGATCAAGGACGTGATGTGCACCGAGGGTGTGCCGACCACCTGCGCGTCCCGCATGTTGGAGAATTTCGTGCCGGTCTACAACGCCACCGCCGTGGAACGGATCATGAGCCGGGGAGCGGTGATGTTGGGCAAGGGAAACATGGACGAATTCGCCATGGGGTCCTCCTGCGAGAATTCGGCCTTCCACCCCACCCGGAATCCCTGGGACCTGGACCGGGTGCCCGGAGGGAGCAGCGGCGGCGCGGCCGCTTCGGTGGCGGCCGGCGAGGCCATCTACGCACTGGGCTCGGACACCGGGGGAAGCGTCCGGCAGCCGGCGGCCCTCTGCGGCGTGGTTGGACTGAAACCAACCTACGGGCTGGTCAGCCGCTACGGGCTCATCGCCTTCGCGTCGTCTTTGGATCAGATCGGCCCGGTGGGCCGGACCGTGGCCGATTGCGCCCTGGTGCTGAACGCCATCGCCGGGCACGACCCTCGGGACGCGACCTCCGTGACCCGGGAACCCGAAGACTACTACGCCGGTCTGGGCCAGGATATCAAGGGACTGCGCCTGGGAGTGCCTGAAGAGTACTTCGCCGATGGGATTGAACCGGGCACGCGGAAGGCCGTCGAGGAGGCCGTGTCCACTTTGGAGGGGCTGGGCGCATCGGTCCGGCCTGTTTCGCTGCCCACCACCCGGTACGCACTGGCCTGCTACTACATCATCGCGCCCTCGGAATGCTCGGCCAACCTGGCCCGCTACGACGGCGTCAAATACGGCTATTCCTATCAGGACACCGACGATATGTGGGAGGCCATGGAGAAAACCCGGGAGTACGGCTTCGGACCGGAGGTCACCCGCCGGGTGATGCTGGGGACCTACGCCCTTTCCAGCGGTTATTACGACGCCTATTACCTGAAGGCCCAGCAGGCGCGGACGCTGATCAGACAGGATTTCGACCGGGTGTTCCAAGAGGTGGACGCGCTGGTCACGCCGACCTCGCCCGTTACAGCTTTCAAGATCGGGGAGAAGACCGGCGACCCGGTGCAGATGTACCTGATCGACGTTTGCACGCTGCCGGTGAACATCGCCGGACTGCCCGGCCTGTCGGTGCCTTGCGGTTTCTCGGAGGGGTTGCCCGTGGGGATGCAGCTCATCGGCCCCCATTTCTCCGAGGAGACCCTGCTGCGGACGGCCCACGCCTACGAAACAGCCACCCAGTGGAGCGAAGCCCGGGCGGCGATATAAAAAAGCCCCGGGGAGGTTCCCCGGGGCTCGAAATCCTGCTCGGCGACGGAGCTTAAAAGCGGAACATCCGCCAGTCGGTTTCGTTATACTTGTACTCACCGTACTGTTCAGCCCACACGTATAGAGTGGAGGCGAAGCGGGATAGGATGCCAGCGTCTTGCTGGGTTCCTGCCTCAGAATGTTGACGGTTGTACCCGCCGATGGTCCGTTGAGATTTTCCAATGCTTAAAGTTGCCATTGTGTTCCTCGATCCTTATAGATTGGGCTGCGATTTGAATAGGGCATCTGATCCGTTAGATGGGTCCTTCCCCTTGATTTCTAAGACCCTCGTTTATTCTGCCCTAGGGAAATACTAGCCACTTACAATATATTAGCCACTAGATATATATTTGTCAAGTACCTAATTTTTAGTTAGAATAGATTCCAAACGTCACCAGTATTAACCTTAGGCCAACCATAACCGCGAGGGACATGATGGACTGCCAAACACCCTGCCCCAAGTACGAACAAGCCATGCAGGTCCTGGGCAAGAAATGGACCTGCCTGATCCTCCGATGCCTGTTGGCGGAGCCCAAGCGGTTCACTGAGATATCCGGATATATCGAGGGACTCAGTGACCGCCTGCTCTCCCAGCGTCTTCAAGAACTGGAAGAGGAAGGCATCGTTCAACGCCAGGTATTCGCCCGCAGGCCCGTGTTGGTCGAGTATTCCCTGACCCCCAAGGGCCAGGCATTCCGCAAGGTGGCCGAAGCCATTCAGGATTGGGCCAACGATTGGGCGGCGGAGCCTGCCACCGCCTAGCCGGCAACCCGCCGGCCCGGAAACTCAATCGATGGATTCAGTCCATAAATTCAGGCCGGGAGGCGCTGATGCAGCGCTCCAAGATTAAAGACATCTTTAACCGAGGCCAAGCCGGGGGCGACGTTTTGGTCCAGGGCTGGGTCAAGACCCGCCGGTCGTCCAAGTCGGTCACCTTCATCCAGATCTCCGACGGCTCTACGTTGCAGGACCTCCAGATCGTGGTCGATGAGGACAATCCCGGCCACGAACAGGCGGCCAGCCTCACCACCGGGTGCAGCGTGAGCGTGGAAGGGGTCTTGGTCGAGTCCCCGGGCCAGGGGCAGAAGTATGAGGTCCAGGCCAGGTCGTTGGAGGTCCTGGGCGGCTCCGACCCCGAGACCTATCCCCTCCAGAAAAAACGCCACTCCCCCGAATTCCTCCGGGAGATTGCCCATCTGCGGCCCCGCACCAACACCTTCGGCGCCATGGCGCGGGTACGGAACTCCATGGCGTACGCGATCCACACCTTCTTCCAGGACCGGGGGTTCCAGTTCATCCAGACACCCATCATCACCGCCAGCGACGCCGAGGGCGCCGGTTCCATGTTCCGGGTGACCACCCTGGACCTGAACAACCTGCCCAAGAACGGCAGCCGGGTGCAAGACGAAGAGGACTTTTTCGGCAAGCCCGCCTTCTTAACCGTCAGCGGCCAATTGGAGGCGGAGATCTTCGCCCTGGCCCTGTCGGACGTCTATACCTTCGGCCCCACGTTCCGGGCCGAGAATTCCAACACCTCGCGTCATTTAGCCGAGTTCTGGATGGTGGAGCCCGAGGTTGCTTTCTGTCAGTTGGACGGTTTGGCCGAGCTGGCCGAGGACTTCTTGAAGCACCTGTCCGGACACGTGCTGGAGAACTGCCGGGAAGACGTGGAATTCTTCAACAAGTGGCACGACGACACCACCATCGCCACTCTGGAAGGCATCGCCAACTCCCAGTTCGAGCGCATCACCTACACCGAGGCCGTGGAGCTGCTGCGGAAATCGGGCGAGAATTTCGAATACCCAGTGTCCTGGGGCACGGACCTCCAGTCGGAGCACGAGCGCTACCTGACCGAGAAGAAGATTCAGAAACCGGTGATCGTCACCGACTACCCCAAGGGCATCAAGCCCTTCTACATGCGGGTGAACGACGATGGAGAGACCGTCGGGGCCATGGACGTGTTGGTGCCGCGCATCGGCGAGCTCATCGGCGGCAGCCAGCGTGAGGAACGCCGCGACGTGCTGGAACAGCGGATGAGCGAAGCGGGAATCTCCCACGACGAATACGCCTGGTACCTGGACCTAAGAAGCTACGGCACGGTCCCCCATTCGGGGTTCGGCCTGGGATTTGAGCGCACGGTGCAGTTCGTGACCGGGGTCTCCAACATCCGGGATGTCATCCCCTTCCCCAGAACGCCCAAGAGCGCGGAGTTCTAGGCTGTCACCTTCCACCCCCAAAGACGGCCCGCTTTCCGCCGCCGGACCCGTTTCCGCCGCTGGGATGGAAGCCGCCTTTGGCCCCGGCAGCCCCATCTTCACCCAAACCACGGAGCGGCTCAGCCGCATCTTCTCTCAGGCGGGACACACCCCACCGGTGGCGGCCCGGTTCCGGGAATGGCAGCGGTCTTGGATCAGCGTCCACGGCCAAGACCCTTCCCGAGCCCAGTCTAACGAAGAGCTGTTCATCCACCAGACCTATTTGGCCTTGCTGGCGCGGCTAACCGCCCGCCGCTTCGTCGCGCCCCGACGGCCAATCTCCGGCGCTGAGGAACTGCTGGAGATCATAAACGTCGACTACTTCGGCCGCCGGGGGATCGGAAATTTCGGGGAGGGGGACTTCTTCTCCTGGGTCTCCCTGGAACCGCGCTGGGAGCTGGACCTCGAAGACCTGGTCTTGGAAACCGTACAGGGCCTGGCGGAGGCCCTTGCCCCCTACGATTTCACGCAGGCGGCCCCCGGCATCTTAGACCGGCTCTACCATCCGGCGGTCCCAGATTCACCGTGGGCGCCCCGCTGGCTGGCGGAGTACGTCGTCGAAGAGGAGTTGGGGCTGGCGGATGACCCGGGCCCGTCGCTGCTGGACCCCGCATGCGGTACCGGAGCTTTCTTGTGCGCCGCCGTTGGGGCCATGTCCCGTTCCATGAGGGACCGGGGCGGCGACCCGTTGGAAGTTCTGTTTGAAGCGCCGGAAAGGGTCCGGGGGATGGACCGCGACCCGCTGGCGGTGGCCCTGGCCCGGCTCAATTACCTGCTGGCGCTGGGTGATCTGGTCCAACAACAACACCCAGCGGTCCTGGTGCCCGTATATCTGGCTGATGCCACCCAGGTCCCGGCATCACCTCCAGACGCGCCCAACGAAGGGGCAGCCACCGTGTCCACGCCGGCAGGGGACTTCCCCCTGCCGGCCCCCATGATCGACAACCCCGTGATGCTGGACTGGGTGTTAGGGCGGCTGACCAACTACATGGGAGGGGCCCAGTTGCGGCTGCACGTTCAGTCCGAGGAAGAGGCGGTGCAAGAGGTGCTGAACGCCTGTTACAACTACCTGACCGCGCCGAAGCCACGCACGCCGGTCCCGGAGGCCCTGACGCCGAAACAGGCGGACGTCCTGTTGGAAACCGCCCGTAGCCTGGTGAAACTGCATATCCGGGGCGAGGGCACCCTCTGGCTGCATGTGGTCCAGAACATCGCCGCCCCGGCAGTCTTCTCCCGCTGCCGGTTCGACCGGCTGGTTACCTCCGGCTCCCCGGCTTTCTTCGAGATATGCTCTTCCCTATACCTGAGCCCGCAGGGACGAGCGGCAATGCTCATGACAAGGGATGAGGCTGCGTCCCATTCCGCCGGGCGGCGGCTCGTCGACCTTGAAGGCGTGCTGGCGGATGCCGCTCTACTGGTTACGGGCCCGGAGCAGCGGGCCTGGCTCGAACCAACCGGCGGCCCGATAGACGATGAATGCTCTTGGGGTGAAGCCCAGTCCAGAGTTACCGTATTCGATAACGGCTAGTATCCACTTTCAAAGAACGCTGTTACGCTCATCCGCTCACCCTGAGCTTGTCGAAGGGCGCATGGTAGATGGTTCGACAGGTCTCCCGATCTATCGGGAAGACTCTCGACTCCGGTCGGAGCTCACCACGAACGGAATTAGCAACGCTGATTTTTGCGACTATATACTAGGGCCGCTGACCCGCCGTTATTTGACGCTATTTCCCGCGGGCGAATATAATGAGGCGTCCTCTCACCATAGCTAGATAGGGTAGCTGGACAGGCTGGGATTTCCCAGTCAGCTTTCTCTGGTAAGGAGCCAAAATGGCCACTCAAGAGGTCGTACTGCACCCCGCGTCGGTAGTCGCGGAGTTGAAGAAGAACAACATCAGCCACGTTGTCTGGCTTCCGGACAGCGAGACCAACTTCATGTTCCAACTGCTGACCAACGAGCCGACCCTGGACCTGGTGCCGGTCTGCCGCGAGGGCGAGACCATGGCCATCGCCGCCGGGCTTTGGGTGGGCGGCAAGCGGCCCGTAGTCCTGATCCAGAACACCGGCATCTTCGAGGCCGGCGACTCAATCCGCGGCCTTGGCTTGGACATCAACCAGCCCCTGGTCATGCTGGTCGGCTACCGTGGCTGGAGCCGGCACGGTTTGACCACCGACTCGGCGGCCCGGTTCATCGAGCACATCCTCCACGCCTGGGGCATCAGTTACTACCTGATCGAGACCGACGACGACGCCGACCGCATCAGCCTGGCCATCGAGGAGGCCGAGCGGACGTCGAAACCCGTGGCCGTCTTGGTGGGCACCGAGTTCGGTTCCTAACCGCCACGCCACCCGCCCCGATAGAATCGGGGTCCGGCCAACCTAAGGGAGATAATTTTAATGATTGACAACAGCGACGCAGTAAAGCTCCTGGACAGCAAGCGGAACGACGCGGTGTTCGTGGCCACCATGAACGCCAACAACGTCTCCTTCGGACTGCCCAGCCTGACCACCGACGAGAAACTGGACTTCCCCATCTCCGGCGCCATGAGCAAGGCCTCCGACGTCGCCCTGGGACTGGCCCTGGCCCAGCCCGGCCGCAAGGTCCTGTGCCTCGACGGCGACGGCAGCCTGTTGATGAACCTGGGTGTCATGGTGACCATCACCACTAAGGCCCCAAAGAACTTGGTGCACATCCTGTTCAACAACAAGGTCTACGCCGTCACCGGCGGGCAGCCCATCCCCGGCAGCGAAAATACCGATTGGGAAGGCCTGGCCAAATCGGCCGGTTACGCCAAGGTGTTCAGCTTCGACAACCTGGAGGACATGACCAACGGCATCGACGAAGCCCTGGCCGCAGAGGGCCCGGTTTTCGTCCACCTGCTGGTCAAGCCCGAGATCGAGAACACACCGGTGCAGTTCCGCAAGCGGGCCACGCGCACGGTGCACACCGCCATTAAAGAGCTGCCCGAGGTCCTGGGAGTGAAGCGCTAGGCTGAAGGCAGATGGCGCCGTTGGACCCGGCTACCGGGGCAGCGTGAGCTCGCCTGCCCCGGTTTATTTTTGCAACGGCCAGTCCGCCGATTTTATCTGGGGAACCTGGAACGAAATTTAAGGACAGCGAGGCGTATGCTTGGTAGGGGGCTTTTCCCACGGATCGGGGCCTACGCCGCGCTGGCGCTGGGGTTCTGGCTCCTCTTCCAGGCCTTCGAACGCTCCAACATACTGACGGGGGTCCTGGGAGGCGCGCTGGTCCTGGTGGGGATGTATCTGATGACCGGGGTCTGGCGCGATACATTTGACCGGTTTGGCGGAAACTACAAGATACGAAAGGAGAACAGGTCCAGTGACGACACGCCGGAGGACACCACCGGGGGGACCGGTGATACCGTCGATGGAGGCGACCAAGGCGGTCAACTACCACCGTAAGGACGCGTTGGTGGTCTCGACCTCTTCCTCGCTTCGGGAGTGGAGCCAGGTGTCGGAACGCCGCGACTTGGACGTTGACCTGTCCGACTGCATGGACCGGGCACCGGCGGTGGGTCTGGGACTGGCGCTGGCCCGGCCCGAGAGCAAGGTGTTGGTGCTGGACTGCGATTCCACGCTGAGGACCAACCTGGGCGGCCTGGCGACCATCGGCGAGTCCAATCCCGAGAACCTGGTCCATTTCGTCTTCGACGACATGTCCAGCACTTCCACCTCGGGCCTCCCGATCAAAGAGATGGACAACTTGGACCTGGCGCAGATCGCCCGG